>CAZLEC010000320.1:0-5598 GCA_964558245.1 uncultured Burkholderiales bacterium
GAAGTCGTGCTCGTCGTGTTAGATCCCGCCCGGACCACGTACGACGAGATGCTGCGGGTCTTCTGGGAGAACCACGACCCGACCCAGGGCATGCGGCAGGGCAACGACATCGGCACGCAGTACCGGTCGGCGATCTATTGCTTCGGCGCCGACCAACTCGCGGCGGCCGAGAAGTCGCGCGTCATGTTCCAGTCGCAACTCACGCAGGCCGGGTACGGCGAGATCACGACCGAGATCGTCGAAGCGCCGACCTTCTATTACGCGGAGGACTACCACCAGCAGTACCTCGCGAAGAATCCCGCCGGGTACTGCGGCATGGGCGGCACCGGTGTGAGCTGCCCCATCGGGCTCGCGCGAGCCGACTGACTCACGAACTCGCGAGAGGGATAACGTCGTCGGCTGTGACGGGCGGTGTCGAACGCGAGCTCAGCCCGTACGTCGACTTCGATCGCGCGCAATGGAGCGCGTTGCGTGCGTCGACGCCGCTCACGCTCGACGAGGCCGACGTCGTCGCACTCCGAGGCTTGAACGAGCCGTTCGAGTTGAGCGAGGTCGAAGAGGTCTACCTCCCGCTCACGCGACTGCTGAACCTGCGGTTCGCGGCGACCCGCGACCTGCGCGTCGTCACCGAGACCTTTCTCGGGCACCTGCACGCGCGCGTGCCGTACGTGATCGGCATCGGCGGCAGCGTGGCGGCGGGCAAGAGCACGATCGCGCGCCTGCTCCAGGCGCTGCTCGGCCGTTGGCCCGATCACCCGCGTGTGGATCTCGTCACCACCGACGGATTCCTCTTCCCGAACGCGGTGCTCGAAGCGCGTGGGCTGATGAGCCGCAAGGGCTTCCCCGAGAGCTACGACGTGCGCGCGCTGCTCGCGTTCCTGGCCGCGCTCAAGGCCGGCGAGCCCGAGGTGCGCGCGCCGGTGTACTCCCACCTCACTTACGACGTCGTCGACGGCGACGAGAACATCCTGCGGAGCCCGGATGTCGTGATCGTCGAGGGTGTGAACGTGCTGCAAACTCCCTCGCGTCGCGGCCGGACCGACGCGAGCCTCGTCGTCTCCGACTTCTTCGACTTCTCGATCTACGTCGACGCGAGCGAGCAGGACCTCGAGGAGTGGTACGTCACCCGGCTGCTCTTGCTGCGCGAGACGTCACTGCACGACCCGCGCTCGTATTTCAATTTTCTCACCCGTTCCTCGGAAGACGAGACCCGCCACTTCGGTTCGGCGATCTGGCGCGAGATCAACCTCGCGAACCTGCGGGAGAACATCGCCCCGAGCCGGGAGCGCGCGAATCTCGTGCTCGAGAAGGGCGCCGATCACCGCGTGCAGCGCGTCCGCCTGCGCAAGCTCTAGGCCGGCTCAGCCGCGCGGATTGGGCTCTCAGAAGGTCGAGCTGGGCTCTTCGGTGCGGACGCCCCGGAGGCCGAACCACGCGAGCTCGGTGATCCATGCCGCGAGCTCGTCGGCGTCGACGCCGGGAACGGGCTCGGTGAGCGCGCGCCGGCTGACCGACTCGCCCATGCCGACGAGCGCGTAGGCGAGGACGCGGCGTTGGTCGTCGGAGGTCGGGAGATCGATGAGCGTCGAGATCGTGTCGGCGACGGCTTGCAGGATCTCCTCGACGGTGCGCGCGAACTCGGGGTCGCTGCGGATAGAGGCACCGAACAGCAGCCGGAACGACGACCGGTCGCCGACCGCGAATTCGAAGTACGCACGGAACCCCGCCTCGACCCGCTCGCGTCCCGACGTGGCGCGGCCGGTTGCCTCCGAGAGGAGGTTGAGCAGTCGCTGACCCGTATCGTCGAGGAGCTCGATGTAGAGCGCGCGCTTGCTCGGGAAGTGTTGGTAGAGCACGGGCTTGGTGACTCCGGCGGCCTCCGCGATGTCGTCCATCGACGTGTCGTGAAAGCCCGTGCGCGCGAACAGGTCGCACGCGACGGCGAGCAGCTGCTGGCGACGTTCGTCGGCGGGAAGGCGCATGCGTGCGTCAGACGCTCGATTTCAGCGGCATGACGTAGCGGTCGACGTGGTCGAAGTTGCGCGACCACAGCGCGTCGACCTGCTCGTGCTCGTCGGCGGTGAGCGGGAGATCCGACCCGGCCGCGTACTCGCGCACGTCTTCGACCGACAGCACCGTCGGCAGCACGCACGTGAACGCCGGGTTCGCGAGGATCGCGGCGATCGCGGCCTGCCCGATCGTGCGCCCGGTTCCCGACCACAGGAACGAGAGCGCCTCGGCCTTCTCGAAGTTGTCGAGCATGTTGTCGCGGTTGCGGTGGGAGCGGTGGTCCTTCGGGTCGAACACCGTGTCGGGTGTGGCCTTGCCCGACAGCGAGTCGGAGGCGTGAGGCACGCGTGAGATGAGCGAGACCTCGCCCGCCTGCACGCGCGGCCGCGCCGCGAACGTGCGGCCGGGCTCTTGCTCCAACGCGTTGAACACGGTTTGCAGCGAGACGATCGGGCGGTCGTCGATCGCGCGGTTCCCCTCTTCGACCCAGCCGATCGCGGGCCCGAGCGCCACGCCGAGCTCGCGGATCTTGCCGGCATCCTTGAGCTCGAGCAGCGCGGCCCAGAGGTCGTCGGCGAGGATCGGCTCGATGCGCGGGTTGTGCAGCTGGTAGAGGTCGATGCGGTCGGTGCCGAGCCGGCGCAACGAGTCTTCGCACTGCTCGCGGATCGACTCCGGTCGCCAGGCGCTGGGGCGTTCCGACTGGCCCGGGTACTTCCGCTCGGCGTTGAGGTCGTAGCCGCACTTCGTGGTGATCACGATGTCGTCGCGAACTGTGAGGTACGGCGCCAGGATGCTCTCTCCCGCGCCTTCGGATCCGTACACCGGCGCGGTGTCGATGAAGTTGATGCCGGCGTCGAGCGCGGCGGTGATCATCGCGTGCGGGTGGTCGGTGCGGCCCCACCAGTCGGTGACGAGGGTCCACGTACCGAACCCGACTTCCGACACGACGAGGTCGCTGGAGCCGAAACGGCGGTATCGCATGGCATCTCCTCGGAAAGGCGCCGGAGGTCGTTCGGATGCTACCGACGTGGCGGCGATCAGCTCCTACCAGCGCCGCCCTGCCGGTCCTCCCGCGCGGCCGCGCGCACGCCGTACCCGAGCACGATCGGAATCGGTAGGACCACGCACGCGGTGACGAGCCCGGCGGTGCTGACCACGACGGTCCACGTCGCGAACGAGGTGACGACACCGGCGACGAAGCTGACGATGGCGGCGCCGAGCGCGAGGTAGCCCACACGCTTGCCGATCGCCGCGATGCGGGCGATGCGGGCGCGGCGAGCGAGCACCGGGTCGTCGTTCACCATGCGATCCAGCCTTGCGCCGCGAACGCGTGCTCGATGGATCGTGGGAGGTCGGCGAGCGAGAACGAGACTCGGGCTCTCCGCAGGTTCACGTCGAAGTAGGTCTGCTGCCGGCTCTCCGGTTCGGCGAGGAAGCGCACGAGCACTTCCGGCTGCTCGGTCGAGAAGCAGCGCACGCCGGCCGCGAGGATCTCCGAGAGCACCGGATACGGGAACGCGATGCACGCGCGTCGCGCCGCGATCGACTCGATCACGGGATTCCCGAATCCCTCCCATGTGGAGGGGAACGTCACGAGGTCGCACGCCGCGTACGCGTCGGCCGAGCTCGCCGCGCGCCCGATCGTCACCGGTACCTCGCTCCGTTCGACGAGGCGAGCCAATGTCTCGGCATAGCCGTCTTCGGCCGGGCCCGAGATCCAGAGCCTCACGTTGCGATTGGGCATGACGCGCACGAGGTAGGTCGCGAGACGGATCGCGCCGGGCACGTTCTTGCGCTCGATCGCGCGCGACGGCTGCAAGATCACGAAGTCGTCGGCGGCGAACCCGAAGTGCGCGCGCGTTCCGGCCCGATCGCCGGGCGCGGGATCGAGCTCGAAGAAGTTGTGGACCGTTGTCGCGTTGGCGAAGCCGCGGGCTTCGAGCTCGCGGCGGCTGCGCAGGTTGATGGTTGCTTGCATGGCGGCGTCGATTCGCGGAGGGAGATCGGTGCCGAGGTGTGACAGGTGCCGGCGCTGCCACGGGAGGTCGTGATGGCGGAACAACACCCGTCCGGGGTGCTCGGCGGTCACGCGTGCCACCGATCGCGCGGCGTCGACATTCAGCGGGAGGGAGCAGAGATTGTCGACGATCACCAGATCGGCGCCTTCGAGCGCGGCGGCGACGGTTGCGTCGTCGATCGGCGCCCCGCTCGGGCCCGGCTCGATCGCGAGCCCCGGTAACACGGTGTCGTCGGGCCGGCCGTTGTCTTCGATCGCACCGGCAACCCGTCGGACCCCGAAGCCGAGCTCGCCGAGCGCGTGTTCCCACTTGCGGGCTTCCACGGCGACACCGTCGGCGCCGCCGAGGCGGAACGACACGACCACAGCTTCCGGCGCCACGACCGCCGACGATAGGGCACCGTCGAGAGCGCGACGCCTCCGGGCTCAGCCCACGCTGATGTACGCGATGCGCCGGTTGGTTGCGTCGAGCACCGCGCGGGCGACTGCGTCGGCTTCCTGCTGCGGGCGCACGATCGCGGACCCCGACACGAGCTGCTCCGACGGCGGTACGACGAACACCACGGTCACGACCGCGATGTCGTGGGCGGCGACGCGCAGGATCTCTGCGTTGTCGACGTCGATGCACTCCGCGGCGGGCTCGAGTTGGCGGAGCGCGTCGACGGTGGCCGCCGCGACGAGTCGGTGGCGGGCGCTGGTCGCGATGGAGCCCTCGGCGAACCCGACGGCCTCCTCTTCGTCGCGGGCGAGCGTGACCCTGACCAGCGAGCGAAGGCCGTTGGCTTCGGCCGTGATCGCGACCACCGAGGGCCGGGGGTGTGCGGCGAACACCTGCGAGTCGAGGACGTCGCCGCCGAGCTGCACGACCGAGATGATGCGCCGGTCGAGCTCGAGCCCGAACGAGGCGAGTGCGATCGACTGCACGTCGCGGGCGATCTGCTTCGGATGCTTCCCGGGATGCGCGACGACGTGGACCTCGCTGACGCGTCCGCTGGGCTCGGCGACCAGCCGGGCGATCGTGACGTCGGGGAGGCGGCAGATCTCGCGTTCCACCTCGGTGAGATCGAGTTCGTCGATGCTTTCGAGCTCTTCCACGGCCGAATTCCGTTCCCCGCCCACCTGTCGGAGGATATGTGGTGCGCCCATTGCCAACGTGCCACCGTCCGTGGTCGGGCGATTATCACGGCTGCGGCGGCGCCGGACAACCCCGGGTGCGCGGGCCCGTTGACGCGCAGCGCGGCCGCGGAAGCGGTGGCAGCCACGGAGCGCGCGCGGCACCGGGAGCCGCGGAGCCGAGTAGGTCGAATGGACCTGTTCGCGCGCTCCGAAAGGGGAGAGAATCTCTTGCAGAGGCCCCCCGTGGGCCATGAAACTGGTGTGGCCAGTGTGACTGGTGTTGGCCCGTAGGCCAACTTCCTTCGGGTGGGCAAAGAAGGGCGCGGCTGGCTGAACGATCCTCGGAGAGAGACGGCAAGGCCTCGGGTCGGGTCTCAACACTTCACAATTTGCAAAAACCCTGAGCGGAGCGGGTGTGCCCCGCCGCCCATAGCGGCAGCGGCGGAGGTGAG
>CAZLEC010000321.1:0-5590 GCA_964558245.1 uncultured Burkholderiales bacterium
CCGAGAAGATGATGCGCGACGGCGGGCTGCTGCACGGCGTGCAGTTGTGGGTGAACCTGCCCCGCGCCGACAAGCGAGCCGAGCCGCGCTACCAGGACATCACCGGCGACGAGCTCGCGCTGTTCCGCAACGAGGCCGGCGACGCGCTGGTGCGTCTCATCGCGGGCGACCTCGGCGGTGTGAGCGGGCCCGGCCACACGCACACGCCGATCGTGCTGGCGCACGCGACGCTGCAACCGGGTGCGCACCTCGCGCTCGACTGGCCGCGCGAGTTCAACGCGTTGGTCTACGTGCTCTCGGGCTCGGGGCGGGTCGCAGGTGACGGCGGACAGTCGCTACGCAGCGGTCAGGTCGCCGCGCTCGGCGCCGGCGCCGTGCTCGTGGTCGACGCCGATGCCGACGCGGTCGAGCCGTTCGAAGTGTTGCTGCTCGGCGGCCAGCCGATCCGCGAGCCCGTGTTCTCGTACGGCCCGTTCGTGATGAACACGAAGTCGGAGATCATCGAGGCCATCGACGACTTCCAGGCCGGCAAGATGGGGAGCATCCCACCCCGAGTGGGCTGAACGCCGGGGCGCAGCATGCGCCGCACGAACGTTCTTCGCCGGCGGGGGCCGCGGCGAAGGCTCACTTGCACGGCGTGCCGACATCGAGTCGCACGGTCTGACCGGCACGCACGGTCGCCCCGAACGGCGGCGACTGCGGAATGCCGCTCTCGGCGTAGGCCGCTCTGAGGGAGTAGCGACCGGCCGGGAGAGCGAAGCGATATCGCTGATTCGTACCGAGGTGCTCGTCACGAGCGAAGCCCGCGCCCTCGGGCGCATCGACCGTGGAAATGTGAACGGTCCCAGCGGCGAATGGAACGGGATTTCGGCCGGCGCCGACGCACGGACGGATGTAGCCGGTGACGACGCCGGTCGATGTCGTTTCGACGGGAACAGTTCCTGCGGAATCCGACGGCGTTTTCGCGGCCGTCGTCGGAGTGGATCGCTTCCCACCGCCGCTGGAACATCCCGCGGCGAGCAGCGCCGCCGTCACGACACACGCTCCGAACACGCGACTCTTCGCAAGCATTCCGGTCAGTATGACGCTGCGGGACGAGCGTCGGTTCCTCTCGGTCACGCCCATTGTTTTTGCCCGGTGGTCCGTCAATCCGAGCTGCTTGACTGGAGGCGTGGCGATCGAGATTCGTGACCTGGCCGAGTGCCCCGAAGCCGCCGCCGACATCGCGGTATGGCACTGGCCCGAGTGGGAGCCGGGCTCGCCCGATGGCACCATCGACGGCCTGCGCGACATGCTGGCGTCGTGGACCAATCGTCACGGGGTGCCGTGCATCTTCGTCGCATTCCGAGACGATGCACCGGTCGGTTCCGTAGCCCTCGTCGCTCACGACATGGAGGCGCCGGAACCCCGATACGCCGGGCTGACGCCGTGGTTGTCGGGGCTGTTCGTCATCCCCGACGCTCGCCGTCGAGGTGCCGGGTCCGCGCTCGTCGCCGTGTGTCAACGACGCGCGGCATCGCTCGGTCACGCCGGTCTCTACCTGTACACCCAGACTGCCGAGGGCTTCTACCAACGCCTCGCGTGGGAAACCGTCGCCGAGGCCGACTACGAGGGCGAAGCCGTCACGGTCATGCGCAGAAGCCTCGAATCATCCTGAGCCACGAGTCGGTGCGTCGCCGGACCGTCTCCGACGCCGGTCAACCCGTGGGTTGCGTCGGGGCGTACCGGTCGGGAGCGGTGTACTGCCGCAGCGCGCGGAGCCACTCCGCGTTGCTCTTGGCGCCGCGCACGCCGTTCGTCAGAAACCCGCATGCGTCCTCGCTTACGATGACCTGCCGCGTGTTGTCGGCGAACGTGACGAGGTAGGCCGGCGCACCGGCCGGTTGGTCACAGGTCGCATCGGACGACCTCGCCAATCGATTCGCCGTGTCCTCGATTGATTTCACGATCGCAGGCGAGGCGATGCGGCCGGAGCGCTCGAGCCGCGGCGGAACTCCTCCGTACTCGCATATCCGCACGTTCAGCGCCGTGATGGGTACCAGCGTCCGCTTCGAGCTCTCCACGACCGAAGGAAGTCTCAGCAACGAGAGGGCGGGCCACGTCGACGGGCACGCGCCGAGACCGGCCACGAGCGGTGGAGCCGCGGTGATCTCCGGCACCTTGCCACCGAGGACGACCAGCGTGGTGGTGGTCGCGGCCGTCGTCCGCGTGGACTGCTTCGCCGCGCCACTCGAACAGCCGGCGACGAGCAGCGCCGCACTCACGACGCACGCCCCGAACCCTCGACTCTTTGCACGCCTCACGCCGAGTGTGACGATCTGTGAGCCTCGTTGGTTCCGAGGACGACTCCGTTCGTGACGC
Source organism: uncultured Burkholderiales bacterium (assembly GCA_964558245.1). GTDB lineage: Bacteria > Actinomycetota > Acidimicrobiia > IMCC26256 > PALSA-610 > JBBQER01. The sequence continues at coordinate 2,362 of CAZLEC010000321.1, forward strand.
CCTCGACGTCGGACTTCACGGGTGGTGGTCGCGGCCCCACTGGGGTGTTCCGCGGAACCGCTTTTCGCCGATCCGCGCGGGTCGGCTCGGTTGCTTCCCGACCGTTCAGGAAGACCGGGGCCGGGTGGGTTCCGTCGGGATCTGCGGGAAGCCGCGCGACGGAGGGTCGAGCGCGAGCGATTTGTTCAGCGCGACCTTCGCTCGGGCGTCGTCGGCCGCGGTGTGGAGGTGAACGAGGGCCACGGCCAGCTTCTCGAACGCCTTCGCGTCCTTGGGGTTGGCGGCGACGGCCCGGTCGAGCAGGGTCACCGCCGCGGTGTACTGACGCGACTGCAAGCGGATGACGGCGAGGTTGTAGAGCGCCGGCTCGAACTTCGGGCCGATCGCGATCGCCCGCAGGTAGTCGCCGGCGGCCTTCTCGAAGTCTTGGTCGCGCTGGGCGACGACGCCGAGGTCGTACCAGCCGTACTTTTCCTTCGCGCTCGTGTTCAGGTGGCATCCGAAGTTGAGCGGGGCCGCGTTCGGGCATCCAACCGTGGTTGGCGTCGCCGATTTGCCGCTCGTCGAGCACGCGGCGAACGCAAAGATCGTGGCCAGTGTGCAGAGTGCGACGCGTTTCGCCGGCATCACGTTCTCAGTATGGCGCTGGTTCGGCCCTGCGGGTTCACGTGCGTATCGTCGTCAGTACTTCGGGCCGAGCAGATCGAGGAGCTCGTATTTCGCGAGCTCGCGCCCTGCGGGTCCGAAGAACGTCAGGCGATAACCGTGGAGCTCGACACGGGTGGCGCGGCGTATCGGATCGGGCGGTGTGCTCGAGCCGCAGGCCCGCTTCGTGCCGGCCTCGGTGAAGTGCACGGTGTCGCCGGGGCCGACGCGGTAGGTGCCGCCGAGCAGGTTGCAACCGTCGGAGCCGGTCCACTTGCCGTTGCCGTCGAACGTGAGCTGCGGCGCCGACGCGAGTGGAGGTGAAGCGAGCGGTCCGCGGTAGCCCGCGATCGAGACGGGGTTCCACTCGCCGAACAGGTCGTCGGCGGTGAGGGAGTGATCCGTGAAGTTCTCGAGGTCGGCGAGCCACTTGTCGGTCGGATGGGCCTCGAGCACCCGATTGCCCGCGGGCGCGACGCAGCCCGCGGTGTACGCCACGCTCGAACGCTGCGTGCTGTTCGCGAACGTCACGAACCAGTCGCGCGGGAAGGCGACGCAGCCACCGCCGATGTCGGATCCGAGTGGGTACCGCTCGAGTCCGTTCGTCTCGGCCTCGAGCTGCGCGACCGGCATCGCCGGAGTGCCCGACGTCACCGATGACGTCCCGGTCGGCAGCTCCTGGTAGCGGCACACGCGCACGACCGTGGCGCGCAGGGGGACGAGCTCCTTGGCGAGGCCGGGTACGCCTTCGTTGAACGGAACCCGTGTCTCGCCCGGGAAGATCTTGGGACACGCACCGAGCGTCAGCGGTCGAGCGGGAGCCGCGGCGACAGTGGTCGGCGGGCGGACCGGGCCCGCAGGCCGTGTGGTGGTCGGCGCGGCCGACTGCTTCCCGCCGCCGCTCGAGCAGCCCGCTCCGAGGAGCGCCACCGCGACCAACCCGCAGACGCTGATCGCGCGGCGCCGGGCGGGTATCACGCCCGGTATGACGCTCGCGGGCCCGAGTTGGTTCCGCGCGGAACCGCGGCCGCGCGCTCGGGGTCCGGGGCGGGCGTCAGGAAGTGACCGGGACGCGTTCGTCGGGCGGCGGAGGGCCTTCGGGGAACACGAAGAACATTTGTTGCGTCGCGTAGGCCACGAGATGCTCGCACGTTGCGTCCCAGAGCTCCATCTCCGTCGACGCGTAACCATCGCCGGCGTAGCGGGCCCGGTTGACGGCGAGGATCCACTCGGTGCGCGCGTCGTCGAGCAGGTGCACCGTGAGGTCGCAACTGGGCGGCAGGTACATCACGTTGCGGCGACCGGTCCGCTCACTGACCGCGCCCGGCATCGTGTCGCACATCGTCACCAGCGCGACTGGATCGAGCCGACCGTCGTCGAGCATGGGCGGCTCGTCGAAGCGATACCACGCGGCACGTTCGGAGGTGGTCGGGACGTACGGCTCCCACGGCGCGTGCCCGCCCGCCGGCCTGCCCTCGATGTGATCCCAGAAGTTCATGTGCAGGTCTTGCACCCAGTCGACTTCGGGCGGCGGGGGATCGCGAAACGACGGGCATTCGTGCGGCGGCGGCACCGCGGGAGGTGTCGTGTCGGTGAATTCGAACCCGTCGCGCGCCGCGCCGAACACCGCGACCGTCGTGTGGCCCGCGTCGGCGCCCGGGGTTCGCGCGGTGGCGCTGACCTGCGATATCGAACGACCCCGCCGCAAGACGGTCACGTCGATGTCGACCGGGCCGGCCGGCACCTGGGCCGCGAAGACGGTCGTGACGCTGCGCAGGGTCTGGTCGGGTTGGCCGAGCTCCTCGATCATCGCCCGCACCGTGGTGGCCGTGACCAGGCCGCCGTGGGGCACGATCGGGCAGTTCCATTCCTCGCCGATGTCGGCTCGGTACGCGCCGACGGCCTCGCCTCGCCGCTCGACCGCCGATCCTTGCTCGAATTTCGTCCTCTCCATGAGCACATCATGACCGACGGCGCGGTCCGACTGCTCCGGATATAACGTCGGCCCATGAACAACGACGCGACTGCTCTGGTGCTCGAATTCTGCCTCGCGTTCGGCAAGGGCGCGTCCCCGACCGAGCTGGTCGAATTCTTCGCCGACGACGCGGTGTACCACAACATGCCGGTCGACCCCGCGGTGGGTCGCGAGGCGATTCTCGGACTGATCAACATGTTCGTGACGCCCGCGGAACGGGTCGAGTTCCGCGTCCGCAACATCGTGGCGAGCGGCGACACGGTGCTGACCGAACGCGTCGACGTGTTCCACCTGCCGAACCTGACCATCGAGCTGCCCGTGATGGGTACGTTCGAGGTGAAGGACGGCAAGATCACGGCTTGGCGCGACTACTTCGACCTCAACCAGTACATGTCGCAACTCCAGGGGGCGGGAGCGTGAACATGCAGTATCGGCGGCTCGGCAACTCGGGGCTCCAGGTGAGCGTCTTCTCGCTCGGCTCGTGGGTGTCGTTCGGCGAGCAGATCGGCATCGCCGAGGCGACCGACTGCCTGCAGGCCGCGTACGAGGCCGGAGTGAACTTCTTCGACAACGCGGAGTCGTACGCCGAAGGCGAGTCGGAGCGGATCA
>CAZLEC010000322.1:0-5579 GCA_964558245.1 uncultured Burkholderiales bacterium
GACCTACGCCAAGCGGCATCTCGTGCCCTTCGGCGAGTACGTGCCCTTCCGGGGCGAGCTCGAGGGCCGGATCGGCGCGCTCAACCAGATCCCGCGTGACTTCGAGCCCGGCGACAAGCCGGGACTCTTCGAGGTCGCGAACCACGAGGTCGCCACGATCATCTGCTTCGAGTCGGCGTTCGGCTATCAGGTGCGCCCACTCGTGCACGCCGGCGCGCAGGTCATCGTCGTCTCCACCAACAACCGTTCGTACGAGCGGTCGGCCAACTCAGCCCAGCACGTCGCGATCGGGCAGATGCGCGCGGCCGAGACCGGCCGACCCGTGGTGCAGGCCGCGATCTCCGGGATCTCGGCGATCATCGACGCCAACGGCGTGGAGCACGCCCACACCTCGCTGTTCCAGCGGACGGTGCTCGAAGCGAACGTGACGGCGACCACAGGGGAGACCCCGTACGTCCGCTACGGCGAGTGGGCGATCTGGGCCTGCGCGCTCGTGGTCGCCGCGGCGGGCGCCCAGGCCGTGCGGCGCGGCCGCCGGGCGAGATTCATAGACTCCATCCCGCACACCGACGACCAGCCCGTTTCCGTCGGCGGCCCGACCGCAGGGTACGAACGCGCGTCGCGCCGGCCGGCCCCTGAACGCAATCTGACGTTCGACACGGCGTCCGAGACCCCGACGTCTGGAGAGACCGCATGACCGATCACAAGGACCGCATCGAGCACACCCTCGAGGTGCTCGTCCTGGCGCCGATCGGCGTCGGCCTGTACCTGAAGGACATGGGCCCGACGTTCATGAACATGTTCGTGGCACGCGGGCGCGCCGAGGTCGATCGGCGCCAGGCCCAAGTGCAGCAGCGCACCACAACGGCGAAGAGCATCGGCCAGGTCGCCCTGACGTTCGGCGTGCCGATGGTGCGCCAACGCGTCGAGCGCGAGGTCGACAGCGCGCGCCAACGCGCGCAGACGTTCCTCGGTTCCATCCCCGGTGTCGACACGACCGGGCCGAAGCCGGCGCCGAAGAGCACGCCCGCTCCGAAGGACACGACCCCGCCCAAGGACACGACGCGCCCGACGACCGCGCGGCCGCCGACGCGTCCCTCGCCCGTCGCCTCGCCGGCCGCGGAGCACCCGAGCACGAACAAGAGTCACACCAACGGCGCCGGCACCAACGGAACGGCGATCACGCCCGACGCGGTCACCACCAACGGGTCCGCGTCGGCCGGCGACTCGTTGCCGATTCCCGGCTACGACGCGCTCTCCGCCTCCCAGGTGGTCGAGCGGCTCGCGGGCCTCTCGTCGGCCGAGCTCGACGCCGTGCGTTCCTACGAGAGCGCACACCGCAACCGTCGCACGATTCTCGGCAAGATCGACCAGATCTCGGCGTAGGGAGTCGTGGAGGACGCGCGCGTCGCGACTCACGACGACCTCGCGCGCGTCGCGGATCTCGCGCACGACTTCCGTGCCGAGCTGCGAGCCGAGCGCGGCGGGCCGCTGTGGGCGACGCGCGAAGCGCGCCCGGAGCCCGTCGGCGACGCGTTCACCGCGCTCCTCGACGACGACGACGCGGGCGTGCTCGTCGGGACGCTCGAGGAGCACGTTGTCGGCTACGCGATCGTGCACCTCGAACGGCTCCGCGACGGTGCTCGCCTCGGCGTGATCGAGGAGATCTACGTGGAGCCCGGGGCCCGGGCGGTCGGTATCGGGGAGCTCCTCGTGGAGCGGGTCGTTGCCTTCTGCGCCGGCGCCGGCTGCTCGGGTGTCGACGCGGCGGCGCTGCCCGGCCACCGCCAGGCGAAGAACTTCTTCGAACGCGCCGGCTTCACCGCGCGCCTCCTGGTGATGCACCACCCCGTGTAAGGCGGGAACGCGCACTAGCTTCCGCCCATGACCGCGACCGATCTCTCCGCCAACGACATCGTCTGGGATCTCGACCCGCTGCTCCCGGCCCCCGCCGACTCCGGTCTCGACCAGCTCCTCACCGAAGCCGACACCACCGCCGACCGGCTCGCCGGATACCACGGCCGGGTCGCGACGCTCGATGCCGACGGCCTCCTCGACTTCATGCACGGGCTCGCCGAAGTCCACGATCTCATCGGCCGGGCCGGGAGCTTCGCCGGGCTCGACTTCGCCGCCGACACGACCGACCCCGAACGCGGGGCGCGGATGCAGAAGGTCGACGAGCGCAGCGCGGTGATCGGCACCAAGTTGTTGTTCTTCGAGCTCGAGTGGGCGGAGCTCTCCGACGAGCAGGTCGACACGCTGCTCGCCGACGAACGCCTGGACTTCGCCGCGCACCACCTGCGCTCCGCTCGGCGGTACCGCCCGCACCTCTTGAGCGAGCCCGAGGAGGTCGTGCTCACCGAGAAGTCGGTGACCGGCCGGAGCGCGTGGGAGCGCCTCTTCGATGAGCAGGTGTCGGCGATCACGGTCGAGCTCGACGGGGAGACCGCGACGCTCGAGGCCGGCCTCGCGCGGCTCCACGCGCCCGACCGCGCGATCCGCCAGGCGGCCGCCGGCGCCGTCACCGACGCGCTGCAACCGGGCCTGCGCACGCGCGCGTTCGTGCTCAACACACTCCTCGCCGACAAGTCGATCGACGACCGGATGCGCCACTTCGGCTCGTGGATCGCGAGCCGCAACCTCGCGAACGAGGCGAGCGACGAGTCGGTGCAGGCGCTCGTGGAAGCGGTGCAAGCCCGCTACGCGATCCCGCAGCGTTGGTACACGCTGAAGGCCCAGCTCCTCGGCATCGACAAGTTGGCCGACTACGACCGCATGGCCTCGGTTGGCGGTGTGGAGAGCGAAGTGGGGTGGGCCGCGGCGAAAGATCTCGTGCTCGACGCGTACGCGTCGTTCTCGGGCGAGCTCGCCGACACTGCGACGCGATTCTTCGACAACCCGTGGATCGACGCGGCCGCGCGGCCCGGCAAGCGACCGGGCGCGTTCTGCGCGTACACCGTGCCGTCGCACCATCCTTACCTGTTGCTCAACTGGACCTCACGCCGGCGCGACGTGCTCACGCTCGCGCACGAGCTCGGTCACGGCCTGCACGCGTACCTCGCGCGCGAGCAGGGCGTCTTCCACCAGGGCACGCCGCTGACGCTCGCCGAGACCGCGTCGGTGTTCGGCGAGACGGTGACGTTCGGCCGGCTCCTCGAGACCGTCGACGATCCCGCCGAGCGGCTCACGCTGTTGGCCGCGAATCTCGAGGACCAGATCGCGACGGTGTTCCGCCAGATCGCGATGAACCGCTTCGAGCACGCGATGCACACGGCGCGTCGCGACGAGGGCGAGCTGTCCGTCGAGCGGTTCGGCGACCTCTGGTACGCGTCGCAGAACGCGATGCTCGGCGATTCGGTGGAGATCACCGACGGATACCGAAGTTGGTGGTCGTACATCCCGCATTTCATCGGTACGCCCGGCTACGTGTACGCGTACGCGTACGGCCAGCTGCTCGCGCTCTCGGTCTACGCGCGTTACGAGCAGGAGGGGAGTGGCTTCGTGTCGAGCTACCTCGACATGCTGCGCGCGGGTGGCTCGAAGTCACCGCAGGAGCTCGGCGAGATGGTCGGCGTCGACCTCGCGGATCCGGGTTTTTGGGGTCGGGGTCTCGACATCATCGAACGCCGCCTCGACGCGACCGTCGAAGCCGCGACCGCGGCCGGAAGACTCGTGTGAAGACCAGGCGCAGATCCGGAGGCCCGGTCGGTGTTGCAGCGTGGGCCCGTGATCGAGGGCCGGAGGTCGCAGCCGCATGAAGTACCGCGTCATCCAGTGGAGCACGGGCAATGTCGGCAAGCATGCGCTGCGCTGCATCGACCGTCATCCCGACCTCGAGCTCGTCGGCCTGTGGGTCCACTCGCCCGACAAGGCCGGCAAGGACGCGGGGGAGCTGGCCGGTCTCGCGCCCAGCGGCGTGCTCGCCACCGACGACGTCGACGCGCTGCTCGCGCTCGACGCCGATTGTGTGTGTTACACCGCGACCGCCGACCTGCGCCCCGGTGAAGCGGTGAAAGATCTCGAGCGCATCCTCGCGTCGGGCAAGAACGTCGTGTCGAGCTCGGTGGTGTCGATGATCTACCCGCCGCACGTTCCGGCCGGCCTGCGCGAGCCGCTCGAAGCTGCGTGTCGAGCGGGGAACACGTCGTGCTTCACGTCGGGTATCGATCCGGGATGGGCGAACGACCTCCTGCCGTTCGTGCTCACCGGCGCGTGCGAGTACATCGACGAAGTGCGCGTGATGGAGGTCGTGAACTACGCGACGTACGCGCAGCCCACTGTGTTGTTCGACACGATGGGTTTCGGTCAGCCCCTCGACTCGAAGCCGCTGCTGCTGTTGCCGGGCGTGCTCACGCTCGCGTGGGGTGGCGTCGTGAAGGTGCTCGCCGCCGGCCTCGGCGTGGAGCTCGAGGAGATCCGCGAGGTGCACGAGCGGCAACCCGCGCCGGCCGATATCGACCTCGGGTTCGGCCTGGTCGAGCAGGGCACGACCGCCGCGTTGCGCTTCGAAGTGCAAGGAATCGTCGACGGCAAGGCGCGGATCGTCGTGGAGCACGTCACCCGCCTCGCCGACGAGCTGTGCCCGGAATGGCCGCAGCCGGTGGGGCACAGCGGCTACCGGGTGATCGTCACCGGCAACCCCACGTACACCTGTGACGTGCAGATGATTGGCGACGACGGCGACCACAACACCGGAGGCCTCGTCGGCACCGCCGCCCGCCTCACGAACGCGATCCCCGCCGTGTGCGCGGCGCCGCCGGGCCTGCTCAGCGTTCTCGACCTGCCCCTGATCCCGGGAGCCGCACTCCGGGCCCGGTAGCCCACTATTATCGTCACTGTGATGTTATTAGGCGAGCGGCCCAACCGGTGCCGCTGGTGCGGCCGGCCATTCAGCCCCACGCCCGGCGCCGGCCGCCCCCGCCGGTACTGCAAGCGATCCTGTCGCCAACGCGATTACGAATCCCGCCGCCGGGCGACCGAGCTCGGCCTCGGCGAAGACGAGCTGATCATGACCCGCCAAGAGCTGAACGAGCTCCGGGACCGGCTGTTCGTGCTGTCGGAGACGATCAAAGACGTCGAACGAGACCTCACCGACGACGACGCCGACGACGAACGCCGCCTGTTGAACGTCCTGCTGTACGCCGCCAAACAAGCCGTGTAGAGACGTGCCGTGCGCCGGCGAGAGACCCAGGCACGAGGTGACGTGCGGGCAGTTGGTAGGCATTATCGGCGAAACCCCCAGCGCAGCGCAGCTGCCGCTCCCCCGTACCGCCGATAATGCCCCTTATGTAAAGCTGTCGCATACGCATCTCAACCGCACCATCTGATGAAGCGGTTGGCGACGGGTCGTAGTCTCCGGGGCATGACGCCTGACGACCTGGTGGAGTTCGAGCAGATCAAGCGGCTGAAGTACGCGTACGCACGGTGCCTGGATCTCAAGCTTTGGGACGAGATCGTGGGCCTGTTCACGCCGGACGCCGTCGCGGCCTACAGCGGCGGCGGGTACACGTTCGAGGGCCGGGACGCGATCGTCGAGTTCCTGCAGCGGTCGATGGGCGCCGAGACCTTCCACTCGAGCC
>CAZLEC010000323.1:0-5556 GCA_964558245.1 uncultured Burkholderiales bacterium
CGGTGACGTTCCACGCGCTCGGCAACATCTACGACGACGGCCTCGACGCCGACGCACCCTTCGACGACGACGTTTGGGAGCTCTACAACGTCGCGAACGACCTGTCGGAGACACACGACCTCGCGGCCACGGAGCCCGAGCGACTCGCGGCGATGATCGACCTCTGGTGGGAGGAGGCCGGCCGCAACGACGTGTTGCCCCTCGACAACCGCCCGCTCAACGCGATCCTGAACCCCCGGCCCCGTCGGCGCGGCGCTCGCCATCGTTACGTGTACAAGCCGTTCGGTGCGCCGGTGCCGGAGCCGTCGGCGGTGCACGTACCGAATCGCGAGCACACGATCACCGCCGAAGTCGAGATCGGAGAGGGCGGCGTCGCGGAGGGCGTGCTCCTCGCGATGGGCTCGGCACTCGGCGGCTTCTCGTTCTACCTGCGCGAGGGCCGCCTGCGTTACGTGCACAACCTCTACGCCAAGGAGCGACACGTCGTGGCCTCGGAGGAGGTGATCGCGCCCGGCGCGCACGAGGTGTCGTACACGTTCACCAAGACGAAGGGGTTCGCGGGAACCGGCACGCTGCAGGTCGACGGTCGGGTCGTGGGCGAGGCCGCGATCCCCCACTTCACCCCGATGGCCTTCAGCAGCACCGGCGGCGGGCTCACGTGCGGGTACGAGATGGGGCCCGCGGTCGGCGACGACTACCGCGCGCCCTTCCGGTGCAACGCGACCATCCGGCGCGTGATCGTGGAAGTGTCCGGTGAGCACGAACGCGACCCCATGGCCGTGTTCCAGGCGATCATGTCCGAGCAATAGACATGTCGGAGCGATAGGCATGCCCGATCCCGAACGTCCGATCGACACCATCGCCGCGCTCGTGCGCGCCCGCGCGGGCAACGACCGCGTCGGGTTGCGCTTCGAGGACGCGTCGTGGACGTACGCCGAGCTCGTCGACGCCTGCGCGCAACGAGCCGCGTTCCTGCTCGCACACCGACCCTCCGACCGGCCCTTCCACGTGGGCGTGCTGCTCGACAACGTCCCGGAGTTCTGGATGCTGCTCGGCGCCGCGGCCCTGAGCGGCGCGACGCTCGTCGGCGTCAACCCCACGCGCCGCGGCGCCAAGTTGGCGCGCGACGTGCACCACACCGACTGCGCGCTGCTCGTCACCGAGACCGCACACCTCGATCTCCTCGAAGGCGCGGGCGACCTCATGCCCGCGGAGTCGTTGTTCGTCGCCGACGCGCCGGAGTGGTCCGACGCGCTCGCGCCGTATGCCGGGTCGCCGCTCCCCGCGGTCGACGTGAAGCCCTCCGACGTCTTCATGCTGATCTTCACCTCCGGCACCACCGGGGCGCCGAAGGCGGTGCGCATGAGTCACGGCAAGCTCACCGGCTGGGGCACAAATCTCGCGGGCCGGTTCCCCCTCACCGCCGACGACGTGTGCTACTCGGCGATGCCGCTCTTCCACTCGAACGCGGCAGTCGCCGGCTACACCGCGCCCATCGCCGCGGGCGCCACCACGGTCCTGCGCCGGCGTTTCTCGGCGAGCGGATTCCTTCCCGACGTCCGCAAGTACGGCGTCACCTTCTTCAACTACGTCGGCAAGCCGCTCACGTACATCCTCGAGACGCCGGCCCGGCCCGACGACGCCGACTCCACGCTGCGCATCGGATTCGGCAACGAGGCGGCGCCCCTCGACATCGACCGCTTCGCGCAGCGATTCGGCTGTTACGTGGTCGACGGCTACGGCTCCACCGAGGGTGGCATCAACATGTCGAAGACCGACGACACGCCACCCGGATCGCTCGGCATCCCGATCCCCGGGTTCCGCGCCGCGATCCTCGACCCGGAGTCGGGCGAGGAATGCGCACGCGCGCGCTTCGACGAGCACGGTCGCCTGCTCAACGCCGAAGCGGCCATCGGCGAGATCGTCAACCCCGACGGCGCCGGCAGCTTCGAGGGCTACTACAACAACCCCGAAGCCAACGCGCAGCGCATGCGCGACGGCAAGTACTGGACCGGCGACCTCGGCTACCGCGACGACGCGGGGTTCTTCTACTTCGCCGGACGCAACTCCGACTGGCTGCGGGTCGACGGCGAGAACTTCGCCGCCGCGCCGGTCGAGCAGGTGATCTCCCGCCATCCCGCCGTCGTGTTGGCCGCGGTGTACGCGGTGCCGTCACCCGACGTCGGCGACGAGGTGATGGCCGCGATCCACGTGCACGAAGGCACGGCATTCGATCCGGCGGAGTTCGTCGAGTTCCTGGGCTCGCAGTCGGATCTCTCCCCGAAGTGGACGCCGCGCTTCGTCCGGATCTCGCACGGCCTGCCCTCGACCGCGACGCAGAAGGTGCTCAAGCGGGTCTTGCAACGCGAGCGATGGGAGTGTGACGACATCGTGTGGTGGCGCCCCGGCCGCGATCTCGAGTACCGAACGCTCGACTCCACCGATGTCGCGGAGCTTCGCCGGCGCTTCGCGGAACGAAACCGCGAGCACCTCCTCGGACGGGCGGGGTCCTAGTCGACCGCCTTGAGGGGCTTGAGGCGACCGACCATCTTGTCGAGCAGCGTCTGCGCGAACGACTGGTCGAACGGGACCGAGAACGTGACCGCCGAGAGCATCACGATCGCGCGCCCGGTTCGCACGAAGTACAGGTTGAACTCGACGAAGATCGAGGCGTGCGCGCCGGTCAGCGTCACCCGGCCCTGGAATCCGGCCGACTGATCGCCGATCGATCCGACCGAGAGCGCACGGATCCCGAAGTTCGTGAACGCGACCCCGGGCTCGCTCTTGAGCGCCTGCTGAAAGGAAGCCCGGAAGAACGGGCCGAAGCACGCCACCGTGCGCGGCGCCGAGAGGTAGGAGAGCGGCGCGCTGATGTCCGCCGGCGCCCGATCGATCTCGACGCTGCTCTGGATCATGGCCGCGGGCCCCGCGCCGACGGTGCCCTTCGCGAAGTCGGGCGAGTCGACGCTCGGCTGGGCGTCGTTCTTGTCGTCGAGGAATCGCTTCGGGATGTGGGTACACGCCTCGAACTGCTTTTCCACCGGTGCCGGCACGTCCGAACCGGAGTTGTCGTGCGGACTCGAGGTCCAGCCCAAGGGGAAGTCGTGCAGGGAGAGCACGGCCTGCTTCGCGAGCGCAGTGTCAGCGGCTCGCTGCGCCGGGGTGTCGGGCGCCGCCGTCGTCGTGGTCGTGGTCGCGGGCGGCGCCGTCACCTTCGCGGCGCTGCCGCCGCAGCCCGCGGCGATCATCCCGACCGCGGCGATTACCAGAATTCCGCGAGTGCCCACGCGCGCCATGGCATGGGTATCGGCCCCGCTCCTCGGGGCATTGAGGGTGATCTACCGGGTGAGATAGCGGTCGACGACGCGGTGCATGTGCAGGACGTTGCTCTCCTGCTTGCTCGCGAGCCGGGACCCGTCGAAGCCGCGTGACCGCATCCCGCGCTGGACCTCGGCGAGGTTCGTGTAGTCCTGCTCGGTGATCTCTCCCCACTTGCGCTCGTGCCAGTCGGGGTAGAAGCGGCGTTCGGGCATCTGCCATTCGGAACCGGGTCGGGGCCACTCGAGCACCCACGTGTCCTTGATCGACGAGTTGGGGTCGCGTCCGTTGGGACGGACGCGGAACAGCAGCGCGCTCCCCGGGTAGACCGGCCCGACCAGGTTGGGGAACCAGAACACGTCGTCGGCGCTGGTCATGAGATCGGGTGTGAAGCCCGAAGTGTCGAATCCGCGCTCGGCCAGCAGCGTCATGCGGCGTTCTTGGTACGCGCCGAGCAACGTCGAGCCGGCCGGCGGTCCCGATGCGCGCAATTCGGCAACCGCCTCGCGCTCCTCACCGAGGAACGCGCCACCGAGGCCGGCAACGAGCGCACCGAGGATCTCGCCCTCGTCGTACTCGTCGGGCCGCAATCCGAGTCGGGGGCTCGGGCGCAGCTCGCGACGTGCGCCCGGGAGCCGGCCGTAGTGCGCGTGCCGCTCGAACTGCTCGTAGGCGATGCTGGTGTCGTCGGTCCACGGCAGGATCTGCCGGTGCAGACCCTGCACGTGGTAGCTCTCGTTGAACGCGTCGACCACGGCCTTCCAGTTCGCCGGGATGATCGTCGTGCGGTACGTGCGGAAGCGCAACTCGTCGAAGCGGTACGGCGCGAGCAACGTGGGCAGCGGCTCGAGGAACTCGAGTAGCGGCTCGGCGTCGAGGTCCATGTTGACGAACACGAATCCGCCCCAACACTCGACGCGCACCGGCCGGAGCGCGAGATCGGCGGGCAGACCGGCGAACTCCTCGACGTCGGGCACGTGCACCAACCGGCCGTCGAGCGCGTACGTCCACGCGTGGTACGGGCACCGGATCTCGCCGTTCTCGAACGCCCCGCACCCCTGCGCGAGCCGCGTGCCTCGATGCCGGCACGCGTTGTGGAACGCAGCGAGGTCGCCGCCGTCGGTGCGGACGACCACGATCGAGTCGTCGCCGATCGTGTACTCGAGGAACTCGCCGGGCGCGGCGAGCTCCTCCTCGCGCCCGGCGATCTGCCAGACGTGCGGCCACAACCGGTCGAGCTCCAGATCGGAGAACGCCGAGGTCGTGTACCGCTCCTTCGGCAAGAAGCCATCGGGCCGCACGAGCAGCTCGTCGAGGTTGGTCATGCTCATGCGGCTGCGACCTCCGGCCCTCGATCGCCCGTGCGACTTCGCTTCACCTTCCGGGCCTCCGGATCTGCGCCTGGCCTGCCAGAATCGGACTGTAGTGGGACCGCGTGCAACCGGGAGCGCCGCTCGTGGAGTTCAACATCGCCGACCTCTTCGAGTGCGTGGCCGACGCGGTGCCCGAGCGCGAGGCCGTCGTGTGCCGTGCCGACCGGCGCACCTACGCCGAGCTCGACGAACGGGCCACGCGGCTCGCGCACTCGCTGCGCGCCGCGGGCGTCGGCGCCCGCGATCACGTCGGGCTCTACCTGCGCAACTCCGTCGAGCACCTCGAAGTCATGCTCGCGTGCTACAAGGCGCGCGCCGTCCCCGTCAACGTCAACTACCGGTACGTCGCCGAGGAGCTGCGGTATCTGTGCGAAGACGCCGACCTCGTCGCGCTCTTCCACGATGCCGACACGACCGCCCACGTCGACGCCGCGCGCACGCCGGCGCTCCTGCTCACCGTCGTGGCCGGATCCGACGAGTACCGACACCTCGTCGGGTCGGGATCACCGGAACGAGACCTGGGCCCCCGCTCGCCCGACGATCGCTACGTGCTCTACACCGGCGGGACGACCGGCCGGCCGAAAGGTGTGGTCTGGCGCCAGGAGGACATGTTCTTCGGCGGGCTCGGCAGCGGCAACCCGGGAGGCCCGCCGATCACCGCGCCCGAACAGATCGCGGCATCGGTGCTCGACAACCCGGCCCAACGCCTGCGTCCGTTCCTGCCGCCGGGCGACAGCACGATCACGCAGTTCATCTCGCTCGCGCTCGGGCCGCTGATGCACGCGAGCGGGCAATGGTCGGCGCTCGGCACGCTGCTCGGCGGCGGCAAGGTCGTGCTCTACGGCGAACCGCACGTCGACATGGA
>CAZLEC010000324.1:0-5553 GCA_964558245.1 uncultured Burkholderiales bacterium
AGCGTCGCGGCCGTCGCATCCGAACCGCACGTACCAGCGCGGGATCTGCGGGTCGTACTCGACCACCTGCACCCACGGCTCGCGCGCGACCGAGCCTTCGAGGTGGGCCGCGATCAACGCGTGCTTCTCGGCCCGGAACTCCTCGTCGAGCGCGAGATCGCGGCCGTCGCTCACGTCAGTCGCAGCGGACGAGACCTCGGGCGACGAGATCGCCGTACAGGCGCCGGAGCCGGGCCGCGGTGATGCTCCACGAGTACTTCCGCGATCGCGCCGAAGCGATCGCGCCGATCTCCGCGGCCAACTCCGGATCCTCGAGCAGCATCGCGACGGGTGCGGCATAGGCTGCCGGATCGCGATCGTCGACGAGGAAGCCGGTCGCGCCGTCGTCGACGAGGGAGCGCAGCCCCCCGACCGACGCCGCGACCACCGGGGTCCCGCACGCCGCGGCCTCGAGCGCGACGAGCCCGAACGACTCGGCCCGGGAAGGGACGATGCACACGTCGGCGGCGCGGTAGTAGTCGGCGAGCCGGGTGTGCGGCTGCGGTGGGACGAAGTGCACATTGGCGGCAACGCCGAGCTCGTGCGCGAGCTCGCGCACCCGCGCCAGCTCGTCGTGACCGTCGGGGCCGCTCGGCCCACCCACGACCAGCAACATCGCTTCGGGGTCGCGGAGCTCGGCGAGGCAGCGCACCGCCATCCCGACGCCCTTGAGCGGCTGGATGCGGCCGGCGAACAGCAACATCCGCCGCGCGTCGAGCCCGAGCCGGTCCTTGGCGACACGGGAGTCGTCGGGGAAGAACACCGAGTGATCGACGCCGGGCGGGACCACCTCGACGCGCTCCGGCACCGCGCCGTAGTGGGTCGCGAGCTGCTCGCGCTCCGCATCGGTGGACGCGAGCATGAGGTCGGAGCAGGCGATGACTCCGTGCTCCACGAGCGCGCGCTGATCCGGATCGTCGTCGACGCCCGCGTCGGCCTTGACGCGCGCCAACGTGTGGAAGGTCGCGACCATCGGGAGGTCGCGCAGGTGCTTGAGCTTGTGCGCGACCGCGCCCGACAACCAGTAGTTGGCGTGCAGCACGTCGACCGGCGCGCTCGAGTCGAGGACGCGCGTCGTCTCGGCGACGAACTCGTCGACCAGACCCGGCAGCTCGAAACGCGGGACCGGAGCCTCCGGTCCGGCAGTCACGTGTACGACCCGGAAGCCGGGCTCGACCTCGACGACGCGAGGCTGCGACGCGACCTCCGAGCGCGTGAACACGTCGCACTCGACACCGGCGCGCGCAAGCGCCGAAGCCAACGCGCGCACGTACACGTTCATGCCACCGCCGTCGCCGGCACCCGGCTGCGCGAGCGGCGAGGTGTGCATGCTGAACACCGCCACGCGCCGCACGGCCCCCGACGACCCTTCACGGCCAGACATAAGCGGGAGACTACCCAAGCCCCCGGCGCCCGGGGTCGTGGCTCCTCGGCCACGCGACTTTCGGCTATCCGGCGGCGCCTTCGCGGTCGTCTTGCTGGAACGACCGGTAGATCTCGAGCAGCACCTGCTTCTGGCGCTCGGTCAGGGTCGGGTCGCGCAGCACCGTCGTGACGAGGTCGGGGGGCTCACCCTCTTCCTCGAGAATCCCGGCCCGGACGTAGAGGGTCTCGGCCGAGATCCGCAGACCGCGCGCGATGCCCTGCAGGATCTCCGCGGAAGGCTTGCGCAACCCCCGCTCGATCTGGCTGAGATAGGGGTTGGAGATACCGGCGAGCTCGCTCAGCTTCCGCAACGACAGGCGCGCGTTGCGCCGCTGATCGCGGATGAAGTCGCCGAGATCGTGCAAGCGCGTCTCGAGGGACTCCAGCGACTCCGATCTCATCCCATCGCCCCGGCGACCCGGCGGTCGGCGATCACGCGGTCGATGACGTCCATCACCGCGTGCAGCTGCGCGCGCAGATCCGACAACTCGCGCTCGAAACCCTCGAGCGCGGCAAGGGTCGCGTTCAACTCTTCGAGCGGGAGCACCGGCAGCTTCGCGAGCGTCGTGTCGACCACCAGCTGCTCACGATGGTCGGGCCAGCGGAGATCGATCGTGGGTCCTTCGGCCGCGGGCGCGCCGCGTGTGGTCGCGATCGTCGAGCGGCCCGACTCCGCGCTCAGGATGCGGGGAAGATCGGCGACGAGATCCCCGACCGAGCCGCCCCGCTCGCGGCGCGCGACTTCGGCCTCGAGGATCTCCATGCGAGCCTGAGCCAGTCGCCGGTAGTACGAGAGCGCGAGCTCGGCCTGCGAGCACTCTTCGTGCATCGATCGCAGTTGCTCGAGCGAACGGGTTTCGAGGCCGGTCGCGTAGCCCGGGTCGAGTAGACGCTGAACGCGTTCCGTGGCAATCAACTCCTCGATAATCGAATCGTGATGATTCGGCGAAGCCCCAGTCATCGGGAGCGAGGATCCCCGAATGGCGCGGGGTCAGGCTAGCTCAGCACGCGCGCGGCCCCGACGGGCAGACTCCCACGCCGGCCGGCACGAACCGGGATGTCAGCCGCCGCTGACCGGTGGCAGCACGGCCACCTCGTCGCCGTCGGCGAGCGGCGTCGCCCGACCCTCGGCCGGCTCGTCGCCGTTCACCCACACCCGGGAACGCCGGACCACCTCGGCGAACCTCGGTCCGTAGTCGGCCTCGGCCGCGTCGAGCAGCGCACCCACGGTCGCGGCGCGCGCCGCGTCGTAGTCCTCGTGACCGCGGCCGGCGGCTTCACGCGCCGCGGCGAACAGCCGCAGCGTGACGCTCACGCCGACGGCGTGTCGATGTTGGTCCGCGCGACGGGATAGGCCTCGAGCCGGTCGGGCGCGATCGGGTCGCCGGTGACCTCGTCGATACCGTAGGTGCCCTCGTCGAGCCGCTGGAGCGCGGCCTCGATCTCGGCGAGGTCGCGCTCGAGCTGCTCGAGGATCGCGATGTCCTTCTCGCGCTCGAAGGTTTCGGATCCCTGATCGGCGGGGTCCGTCACGTGCGCGTTGTCGCCGACCTGGTCGGCGGCTTCCTCGTCGAGGCCCTCGTGCTGAAGGTCTCCGATCAGGCCCTGCACCCGTTCGCGGTCGGCCTCGAGCCGCTGCCGGGCGGCCGATTCGTCGAAGTGTTGCGTCATGTGGCGGGAGGTTACCCGCCCGGATGCGACGTCACTCGGGCGGCAAGAAGTCGCCCGAGAGGAGGACGCGCGCGTGGTCGTCGAGCAACTCGGCGAGCAGCGCGAGCCGGTCGCCGGCCCCGTCGGTTTCCAGCACGCGTTGCGCGTCGAGCGGACCGATCGGAGCCAGCGCCGCGATCTCGTACGACGCGCGCTCGGCGTCGTCACCGATCGCGGGCAGCGCGGGAACGCGCGGATCGGCGCGGCGGTAGAGCTCGCACACCGCGTCGAGCGCGGTCACCGCCCGGGCGCGCAGGCGCTCGTGGTCGAGCGCCGTCGGCGGCTCGCCGAGATCGACCACCTCGGCTTGCGGGAACGGATCGTCGGGGAGCCACCTCGCGACGCGGATGCGGCGGACGCCGACGGTTGCCAGCGCGTAGCCGCCGTCGGGCAGCTCCTGCGCGCGCACGATGCGGGCGACGGTGCCGACGGCGAAGCGCACGTCGCCGCCACCGACCTCGCTCCCGCGCTCGATCAGCACGACGCCGAACTCTCCGTCGGAACCCAGGACCTGTCGGGTCATCGTCCGGTAACGCGGTTCGAACACGTGGAGCGGCAGCAGCGCGTGCGGGAGCAAGACGGTGCCGAGCGGGAACATCGGCATGACGCGCGACTCGCCCATGCTCGCTCAGTTCAGCCGGGCGCGCAGTGACCGGGCGCGCGTCCGCATGCGCGCGGCCGCGTCGGCGCCGGCGTCCGACGTGTCGGGCGCGCCGGCATCGATGCGTTCGGCGAGCAGGTCGAACTCCTTCGCCGCGCGCATGATGTCGCCGGTCGCCGCGAGCTGGTCGGCGAGATCCAGCTGCTCGGCGAACGTGATGCCCGGAATGCTCAAGTGGAGCGAGCACATCCACGCCCGCTGCACGGGATCGGCCGCGAGCGTGCCGTGCTCGAGGTTCGCGAGCATGCGAGCGACGATCGCCTGGGGCGGGGTGGGGGCGAGAAAACCGAGCTGGAAGGCAAGCGTTCCGCCGTAGACGAGGTCGAACCGGCGCCGGCAGCCGTCGGCGTCGAGGAGTCCGCCGCGGTGGAACGGATCGCACCACACGTTGCCCCGGGCGGTGTCGAGCACGAGGAAGTGACCCGGCATCCCGGCTCCCTCCACGGGCACACCGAGCCGGCGCCCGACCACGATCATGAGCACCGACAGCGAGATCGGGATCCCGACGCGGCGCACGACCACCGAATCGAGGAAGGAGTTCTCGGGGTCGTCGTAGTGGTCGAGGTTGCCGGTGAACCCTTCGTGGCCGAAAAGATGCACGCGCAGCGCCTCGAACGTTGCCTCCGGGCAACCGGCCGCAAGGTCGTCGAGCCGGCCGAGCCACTCGTCGACGTCGAGACCGGGGTGCGCGCTCGCGGCGATGCACAGCGCGGCGACGTCGAGCGGCATCTCGGCCGCGGGCCGGTTGACGGCCGCCGCGAATCGCTCGCGCGGGTCCATCCGTGACTACGAGCCGCGCCGCGAGATGTAGGCCGAGGTCCAGCCGTGGTACCGGTCGCGGAGCTCGGGCTCCTTCCAGTCGGCGCCGGTCACCGTCCCGCGGCACGACGCCGCGCCGCACGAACAGGCGAACTCGTCGTAGTCGTCGGTGTCGGTCATCGCGTAGTCGAAGCAGAGCTCCTCGCCGGCCGCGACGTCGCGCATCGTCACGAGGAGGATCGAGCCGACGATGCCGCAGTTCGGGTCGCACGAGTGGTTGACGAAGTCGGCATCGTCGAACGGCAACTCGCCGGCGATGAAGAGATCGTCGTCGATCTGGAGCGCGTGGGTGCGGATCTCCTCGGGCTGCGCGTCGAGCTCGGCGCGGTCGACCACGTTCCCGCCGAAGCCGGCGACCGTCGTGCCGGCCGGGATGTCGGCAAGGGCGAAGATGCCCATGCCCTTGGCGCCGGCCGGGCGGCAGGCTGCGAGCGGGCTGAGCCAGGACTGACGCACGGGCACCTCCGTGTGTGCGAGCGGAGCCCGCGGGCCCAGAGGCCGGTTCGGATTGGGCAGAATACAGGTGTGAGCAAACGGCGTGAGCGCGAACGGTTGGTCAGGAGACGGGTCGCCTCGACGCGGCGCGTCGACGAGCACCGCCGCCCGCCCGTACGCGCCGGCTACCTCTCGCCCCACCGCTCGGTACCGGCCGGGATTCCCCGGCCTCCGTACGCACCCGACGCTCCGCCGCTGGTGCCCGCGGTTCCGCCCGACGAGATCCCCGACCGCATGCGGGCCGCCGGGCGTGCCGCGCGCGAGGTGCTGCTCGAAGTCGGCGCCGCGGTGCGGGTGGGTGTCACGACCGACGAGCTGGATCGCATCTGTCACGAGGGGTACATCGCGCGCGGCGGCTACCCCAGCACGCTCGACTACAAGGGCTACCCGAAGTCGCTGTGCAC
>CAZLEC010000325.1:0-5553 GCA_964558245.1 uncultured Burkholderiales bacterium
GGCCCGGAGCTCGCCGAACGTCTCGGCGTGCCCCCCGAGGCGTTGGCGTCGCTGCTCTCCGTTGCGCACGCCAAGGCCGACGCCGCCGACGACGTCGAGGCCACACGCGAGGAGGACACGTAATGCGCCGAACCGGCACCATCGTCGACGGGTTCGCCGTCATCACCGTGGTCACGCTGGGTCTCGCGCTGGCCGCGTGCGGCAGCAGCTCGAAGGGATCTGCGGCGTCGGCGCCCAGCGCGAAGAGCACGACCACGACCACAGCCGCCGCCGGAGGGAGTAGCTCCGACATCTGCAAGCTCCTGACCGACGACGAGGTCACGGGCGTCATCGGTGCGCACTCGCCGGGCGCCACGGGAATCCTGGCCGGCGGCGAGTACGGCCCCGACAGCTGCGTTTGGAAGTCGACGGACACCTCGGGCACCTCGGTCGACTCGACCGAGGTCGCGCTGCTCAGCGGAGCCGACGCCGGCGACGCCCGCGCCGACGCCGCTCGCGCCGAGCCGGTCGCGGCGTTCGGGCACGACGCCCGGTACGACCAGAGCTACGGGCGCCTCTGGTTCGCGTGCGGGAACGGCAGCGAGTGCCAGGTTCGCGTCGCGACCGGCAGCGTCACGACCCACGACGGACAGACCCGTGAAGACGCGGCCATGAAGCTCGCGACCGCGGTGCTGACCCGAGTATGAGACCGACGCCGGCCACCACGAACCGGAGCACGCATCCCCGATGACTCGCAACCTGCCCAAGATCGCACTGTCAATCGTCGCTGTCGTCGCGCTGGGCGCGTGCGGATCGAGCTCGAAGAACGCGCAGGCGCCGGCGACGACGCAACCGGCAGAGACCACGGCCGCGACCGAGGCGACGACGACGGCCACCACCACGCCGGCCAAGCTCGATTCGTGCGCGCTCGTTCCGCTCGCGCAGGCCGAGGCGCTCATCGGCACGACGCTGCAAACGGGCATGCACGTGTCGACCACCGATGTCGACAGCTGCACGTATCCCGGCGTTCCGACCGGGCCCACCGCCCAGGTCGAGGTGTTCATCGGCGCCGGCGCCAAGACCTACTACGACGACGACAACAACGTGTTGCACCACACGTTCACGAATGTTCCCGGCCTCGGCGACGAGTCGCACGAAGAGGGCTACACGATCTTCTTCCGTAAGGGAACGATCTGGGTCGCGCTGCGGCTGACGAGCCTCGACGACTGGTCGACGTTCAAGGCGCGCGCCGAATCCCTCGCGAAGAACCTGGCAACGCAGATCTGATGCTTGATGCACCTCGGATCGCCCACGACCGATCCGGCCCGGAGTAGCACCGTGAACGTGCGGCGATGGACCGGATACGTCGCGCTCGTGTCGTGCGCGCTGATCGGCGCCACGGCGTGCGGCGGCGGGAGTGGGAGCGCCGTTCACGGCAGCAGCTCCCCGGGCGCGCCGAAGCTCGCCGCGCCGACCGCGCAAGCGATCCGCAACTTCGGGTACGGCCCGGCGGCCGACGGGTCGGTGAAGTACCAGCCCGGCGTGGTCGTCATCCCCGACGGCGCCGCGGCGATCCGCTCGGTGAGCGCCGACGAGCTCACGTGGACCATCGACCGCAACGCCCCGGGCGCGTCGAACCTGAAGGTCGGCTCGGTGATGCTCGCGACGAGCATCGCGGCCGGTCGGGTCGCCGCCCTGCGAGACGTCGGCGACGATCGCATCGTCACGCTCGCGCCCGTCGAGCTCACCGACGTCATTCGCGACGGCACGATCGACCTCGACACGAAGCTCGACCCGTCAGCGTTCACGTATCAAGTGGTGCCCGATCTCCCGGGAAAGGTGTCGGCGCCCACGCCGGCCGACACCTCCTCGATCCCGGCCTCGCAAACGAGCGCGCGCGTGGTGCGCCTCCCTCCCGTCCACCTGATGGCGATACCGACGTTGCCGGACGCGGTCAAGCAAGCCGTCGAAGTGCCGATCGGCGACAACTGGAGCGTCGAGCCGGCCACGCAGGGCGGCCTGCTCGGGCTCAAGATCAACCATGTCAGCGGCGCGCTCAAGGTGAGCGCGTCACTCTTGTTCGACGTCGACAAGCTCGTGGTCCACACCGCCGAGAACATCAGCGACGGCAAGGCGTCGGATTACGACTTCTACCTCACCGGCGTGAAGGGACTCACCGTCAACCTGGCCGGCGGGGTCGCCGAAAGCGTCGACAACGGGAAGATCAAGATCGAGGTCCCGATCCAGATCGACATCCCGATTCCCCCGGGCCCGGCAACCGCCGGCCTTCCACTCAACGTGAAGGTCGAGTTCTCGGCCGCGGTCGAGACCGCGATCACCGGCAACAACTCCACCGTCGTCGCCAGCGGTCAGTACAAGCTCGACGGCCCGATCGGCATGAAGGAGGGCTCGGTGGTCGCGCCGAGTTTCTCAGTTGTGCGCAGCATCATCGACAGCCTCACCGGTATCACGCTCGGGCCGAGCGGATTGGTCGTCGCGGTGAAGATGAAGATCGGCGCGGGCGTCGGCACCGCGAACGCAAGCGCCGGGCCGTGGGGCGCGGTCGTGACGTCGATCGGCGTCACCAACGGATCGTCCCTTGGCGCGCCACTGGCGCGGTGCAAGAATGCGACTCTCGATCTCAGGCTCGAAGGTGGGGTGGGCATCTCGATCGACGACTCGACTGCGCGCATACTCAAACGCGTTCTGCCGAAGAAGGTCAAGCTCGGCAGCGATCTCACGCTCGCCAACAAGACCGTGCTTCATCGTTCGCAGGTCGTTCCCAACGTTCCTCTCTGCAAGGGCGCGATCGAATAATCGTCCACCAGTCGAATCAACTCCCCGCACTCGAACCAACAAGGAGGAAGCAATGCCCGAGGATGACTTCGAGGAGAGTTCCCGGCTCTACGAGTCCGGGCAGATGAGCAGGCGACGATTCATCGGCCGGCTCGTGGCCGGGGGCGTCTCCGCCACAGCCGCGATCGCGCTCGTGAACGCGACCGGCCCGGCCGCGTTCGCGAGCAATTGGCACCGCCGCGACAACGTCTACGGCAAGACCCCCGGCCGCTACGGCAAGACCCCCGGCCGCTACGGCAAGACCCCCGGCCGCTATGGCAACGGTCCCGGCCAGTACGGCTGCGCCCCGGGCCGCTACGGCAAGGCGCCCGGCCAGTACGGCAAGGCACCGGGCCAGTACGGCCGTCCGCCCGGTCACTACGGCAAGGCCCCGGGTCACTACGGCAAGGCGCCCGGCAACTACGGCGACGACCGGCGGGGAAAGAGGTCACGGTCGCGGGGGCGGCGCTAGCCGACACCTTCAGCAGCCATGAACAGCGGCGCGGGGTCGGTCACGGTCCTCGTACCGGCGCGCAACGCGGCGCACCAGCTTCCCGAATGGCTGGCAAGCGTCGCGCGGTTCGCCGACACAGTGGTCGCGCTCGACGACGGCTCTACCGATGCAACTCGGGAGATCCTCGAACGGCATCCACTCGTGCGCGAGGTCCTGACCAACCCCGTTCGCGCCACCTATGAAGGGTGGGACGACCTGGCCAATCGCCAACGGCTGGTCGACGCCGCGCGAAACACGGCCGCGCGGTGGTATCTCTTCCTCGATGCCGACGAGCGCATCGACGCGCTCGACGCGGCGGCGCTGCGGCAGTTCCTCGAACGGGAGGCGCAGCCCGGATTCGCGTACGGCTTCGAGGTGTTCCGCATGGTCGAGGACGCCGCGCACTACGACCCGCGCAGCCTCTGGGTGTTCCGGCTGTTCTCCGCGGAAGACGCGGCGGCGAGCCCGCTCGGCTCGCAGCGGCTGCACTTCGTGCCGGTGCCGAGCGGTATCCCCCAGCACCGATGGCTGTACACGAGCGTCCGGATCCAACACGAGGGCAGCCTCACGGAGGCGCACCGGCGAGCCCGGTTCGCCAAGTACCGGGAGGCCGACCCCACCGACGCGTTCGATCAAGGCTACGAAGAGCTCCTCGCCGACCCCGACGTCGTTGCTCCGTGGCCCGAGCGGCCCGCCGGTTTGCCGGTGCTCCTCGGAACCGACGGTCGTTACGTCGACCAGCTGCAGAACCCGATCGTCGACCGGCCCGCGATCTCGGCAGTGGTGATCGCGCAAGACGATCTCTCGGTCATCGATCGATCACTGGTCGCGCTCGTCGCGCAGGAGGTCGACGACGACACCGAGATCATCGTCGTGTGCAGCGGCTCGGACGGCACGTCGGAGCACGTCACGACGACGTATCCGACGGTTCGGTGCCTGCAGCTGCCGCAACGCGCCCTGCCGGGTGAAGCGAGGAACGCCGGGCTCTGGGCGGCGCGCGGTGAGTACATCACGTTCCCCGGGTCGCACGTGTGGCTCCGCGCGGGCTCGCTCCAAGCCCGGCTCGACGCGCACGAGCAAGGCTGGGAGCTCGTCACCGGCTCGGTGCTCAACGGGAACAACACGCCCGCGGGATGGGCGTCGTATTTCCTGGATCACGCAACGCAGAGCCCTTCACAACCTGCGGGCGAGTACTCCGGAGTGCCCGGGCACGCCTCCTACGTCACGAGCGACGTGCGTGAGGTCGGTGGGTTCCCCGAAGACATGCGCGCCGGTGAGGACACCGTCGTGAATTCCGAGCTCTACTTCGCGGGCCGCCGCGCGTACTTCGCGCCCGGAGCCTGCTTCTCCCACGCGAGCCCCTCGACCACGGTCCGCCATCTGCTCCGTCATCACGCGCAGCGCGGTCGGGCATTGGGCCGGATCATTCGCGACGCGCGAGCCGACGATGCGGACGCGTGGCCGATCCGCGACATCGCGTCGATCCCGGCCCGACGCCTGCGCGCGATCAGCGCCGCGATGCGGCTTGCCGACGACGACCTTCGGGACCGCTACCGAAAGGTGCGGGCAATGGTTGTCGCCGGCGCCGTGGCGTCGGCCGGCGCCGCGTGGCTCGAGGTGATTGCGCCGTCGCGCCGGCGAACCGACACCGAATCGTCATCGGCGACTCCGACGCGCGCACTCGCTCCGGCTTCGACGATCCTCGCCATCGGCGGACGGCCCGGCGAAGCGGCGTCCGGACTCCTCAGCGCCGGGTCCGCCCGTCAAGCCGCCGGCCGGCTCGTGACGTTCACGCGTTACGCACGAGCCGTTTGCGACGTACGGCCCGCGCTCGCCCCCATCGTCACGTCGGCCTCGATAACCGCCGAGTACAAGGGCACTTACACGATCGATCTCGTCGATCCCGAGGTCGAGGCGTATCTCGACGCGGCTCGAGAGGTCGGTGCGATGCTGATCCTCCAGGTCCAGCCGGGCCGGGCGTCACTTGCCGAGCTCGTGAAGCGGTGGGACGCATTCCTCGGTGAGCCCGACGTCGGGATCCTCTTCGATCTGCGCGGTCACGTCGCACTCGAACGGCAAGCCGACGAGCTTCCCGACGTCGCATCCGCGCTGCGCGACCAACACGGCGCGCAGACGCTCCTCCTCGCGCGAGGCGCCGGCGCGAACGATCGCTTCGTCGTGCCGGAGTTCGTCGACCTCCAGGTACCCGGGGCACCGCTCCCCCACGTCGCGCTCGATCGCGAGGC
>CAZLEC010000326.1:0-5551 GCA_964558245.1 uncultured Burkholderiales bacterium
ACATGATCGTCGACATCGGCGGCGGCACGACCGAGGTCGCCGTCATCTCGCTCGGTGGCATCGTCGCGAGCGAGTCGATCCGGATCGCAGGTGACGAGCTCGACGACGCGATCATCACGTACGTGAAGAAGGAGTACGCGCTCGCGCTCGGCGAGCGAACCGCGGAGGAGATCAAGATCGCGCTCGGCAGCGCGTACCCCTTGCAGGAGGAGCTGTACGCCGAGGTGCGCGGTCGTGATCTCGTCACCGGTCTGCCGAAGACGATCGTCGTCTCCACGCAGGAGATCCGCGAGGCGATCGAGGAGCCGGTCGCCGCGATCGTCGACACCGTGAAGGTCACCCTCGACAAGACGCCGCCCGAGTTGGCAGCCGACATCATGACGCGGGGCATCGTCGCGACCGGTGGCGGCGCGATGCTGCACGGCCTGAGTGAGCGTCTGAAGGCCGAGACCGGCATGCCGATCGTCATCGCCAAGAATCCCCTTTACTCGGTCGTGCAGGGTTCCGGGCAGTGTCTCGAGAACTTCGACGTGCTCAAGGGCGTCCTGAGCTCGACCCAGCAGTAGCCGAGCGAGGCCGAGGGCGATGGCGAGGCCTCGGGGGGCGAACCGTCGCCGTTTCGTGTTGGCGCTCGTGGTGCTGACGTCGCTGACGCTGATCACGCTCGACAGCCGCAGCGGCCGGACCGGTCCGCTCGGTTCCGTCGGTCGCGTCGCGCACACGATCGTGTCGCCGGTCGAGCGGGCCACCAACGCGATCGCGGGGCCGATCGGCGACTGGTGGAGCGGCCTGATCGACTCCGGGAAGCTGAAGCGGGAGAATCGCTCGCTGCGCGGGCAGGTTGCCGAGCTCAAAGGCGAACAAGACAAGGCGCAGCGCGCGCTCGCGCTCAACCTGCAACTCACCCAGATGGTCGATCTCAAGAACTCGTTGCTGCCTGCGGCGCACGTCGTGACGGCGAGAGTCGTGAATCGCGATCCCGGCAACTTCGAGTCGACGATCACGATCGACCGCGGTCAGGAGTCCGGGATCGAGAAGGGCATGGCGGTTGTCGCGTTCAAGGCAGTCGTCGTCGGGCACGTGATCAACTCCTGGCACGGTGGCGCCGAAGTTCGCGTGCTCGCCGATCCCGAGTCGGCGATCGCGGTGCGCACGGTCAAGAGCACGGTGACCGGTATCGCGCAGGGCCACGCGGGAACCCAGGAACTCGTCGTCTCCGCCTTCCCAGTGGGCGCGCGGGCGAAGCGCGGTGACCTCGTTATCACCTCCGACGTCACGAACAGCTTGTATCCACCCGACCTGATCGTCGGAACCGTCACGAGCGTCGACGTGCAGGCCGCGGGCCTCGGATCGATCCTGCACATCAACCCCGCGATCGATTTCGACGCGCTCGAGTTCGTCGACGTGTTGCGCTGGGTACCGGGCGAAGGGCCGGTCGTCACCACCACGACCACGTCGACCTCGACGACGACAACGACGACCAACCCGTCGTCATCCAGCTCGTCGACTTCGTCGACGTCGAGCACTTCGAGCACCACCTCGTCGACGACAACGACGAGCGGGTCGACGCCGACCTCGGGATCGGGCGGCTGATGCGCGCGAGCCGGGTGCTGTTGCTCCTCGTGATCACTGTTCTGCTCCAGGTCGCCCTCTTCCCGCACCTTCGGCTCGCGGGCCGGGTTCCCGATCTCGGCCTCGTCGTCGCAGTCGCCGTCGCGTTCGACCACGGTCCGGAGGCCGGCGCGTTCGTGGGCTTCCTCGCCGGGCTCGGCTTCGACGTGTTCCTCGAGACGCCGCTCGGACTGTCGGCGCTCGCGTACGCGCTCACCGCGTACGCGGTCGGTGTGCTGCAGGGCGGAGTGTTGCGAACACCGCGTTGGTTCACGCCCGTGATCGGTGGGCTGAGCGGGATCGCGGGCGGGATGCTGTTCGTCGCCGTCGGCTTGCTCGCCGGCGTCGACGGGGTGCACGGCAACCACGCTTTCTCGACGGTCGCGATCGCGGCGGCGTACGACGCGCTGCTCGCGCCGTTCGTGTTCCTGGTGATCAGTGCCGGGCTGACCGAGCCCCGTGACCGCCTCGGTGGCCGGCACGTGGTGGGCCGGCGGTTCGTGAGGAGAGCCCGCGGCTGACGCCGCACCCGGCCCGCTGGGAGGGACCTGAGGCGACTCCCCGCCGGAAAGACCGACCCGGTAGCGTGACTTTCCCTCCGCATGAGTGACAACAGCCGCGTTCGAGTCAGCATCGTCGGCATCGTCGTCGTTGCCCTGTTCAGCACGCTCCTCGCGCGGCTCTGGTTCTTGCAGTCCGGGCCCGAGAACAGCCTGAAAGTGCAAGCGGTCGTCGACAGCACGCGCGTGCTCCAGACCGAGAACCCGCGCGGCGAGATTCTCGACGACAACGGCCAGGTCCTCGTGAGTGATCGCGCGTCATGGGCGATCACCATCGACCGAACGCTGTCGAAGCGCACGGCCGATCGCGTCATCGGTCAACTCGCCGAACAGCTCCGGGTGCCCGCCGCGCTTCTCGAGTCGCAGTACGAGAGCCTGCGGCAGTCGCCGCTCGAACCGGCCGTCGTGAAGCTCGACGTGTCGCTGCCCGATCGCCTCGCAATTCTCCAGGACCCCGAGGACTATCCCGGCGTGCACGTGGTGGAGCTCACGGTGCGCTCGTATCCGAAGGGAGATCTCGCGGCGCAGGTGCTCGGATACGTCGGTGAGGTCGATGCCGGTGACCTCGCCCGCCACAAGCACTCCGACTACCAGGCGGGCGACGAGATCGGAAAGGCCGGCGCCGAAGCCGCGTTCGAATCGGTGCTGCGCGGCAAGCCCCGGAGCGAGACCGTCGAAGTCGATCCGAGAGGTCAACAGGTAGGTGATCCGGTGTCGGTCGATCGCGGATCGGCCGGTGACAACGTGACGCTGACCATCGATTCGCACGACCAGCGCGCGGCCCAGCTCGCGCTCGCGCAGGGGATCCTCTCGGCTCGTGGGCTCCAGGACGAGACAGTCGCCAAGAAGGGCTTCGCGCTGCTGAAAGCGCCGGCCGGCGCCGCGATCGTGCTCGACGCCGACAGCGGGGCGGTCCTTGCCGACGCGAGCTTTCCGACGTACCAGCCGAGCTGGTGGGTGGGTGGGATCAGCGCGAAGAACTACGCGACGCTCACGAGCGATCCCAACAACAGTCCGCTCCTCAACCTCGCGACGCAAGGACAGTACGCGCCGGGCTCGACGTTCAAGCTCGTGAGCGCGTTGGCGATGACGAAGTACAACATCCGCGGCGTCGCCGACTTCTACACCGATTCGGGCTCGGTGCCGCTCGAGGGCACGGTGTTCCACAACGCGAGCAACGAGTCGTTCGGGCCGGTCGATCTCCAGCAGGCGTTGACCGTCTCGAGTGACGCGTACTTCTACACGGTCGGCGACGCGTTCTGGCACGTGTGGCACAAGGGCGATACGAGCCGCGGACTGGGACTCCAGTCGCAGGCGCGTGAGCTCGGCTTCGGGGCCGCGACCCACTTCGAGCTCGACGAAGCGACCGGCCGCGTACCCGACCCCGCGTGGGTGAAGGCGTTCGCCGACGCGAACTACAAGACTGCCACCGAACGCAAGCAGAACGGCACGTGGTACCCGTACGACGACATCTTCCCGGCGGTCGGCCAGGGTGACCTCACGGTGACGCCACTCCAGCTCGCGAACGCGTACGCGGCGTTCGCGAACGGCGGCACGTTGTGGCAGCCGCACATCGAGAAGGCGGTGACGACCGGCGACGGGAAGGTCGTCGGCTTCGTCCCGAAGGTGATCCGCCGCGTGAGCTTCGATCCCGCGACACGAGCGGCGATGCTCGCCGGGTTCCAAGGCGCGATCGCGAACTCCAAGGGCACGGCCTACGCCGCGTTTCAGGGTTTCCCGCTCGCGACGATCCCGGTCGCAGGAAAGACCGGTACCGCGCAGGTCGCAGGCAAAGGTGACACCTCGCTGTTCGTCGGCATGTTCGGCGGCATCCCCGACCATCCCAAGTACGTCGTGGCGGTCGTGGTCGAGCAGGCCGGCTTCGGTGCGCAGACCGCGGCGCCGATCGCCCGGCGAATCATCGAGGCGATGAACGGGTTGACGACACCCCAGACCCCACCCGTCGTCGCCATCCAGCAGACGTCGCAAGACTGATGGCCGGACCGTCCGAGACGAGCCCGTGGCGGCACGCCGACCCGCTGTTGCTCGCGTTGCCGTTCGCGCTGTCGGCGCTCGGCTTGTTGATGATCTACTCGTCGTCGAAGGACCGCCTCGCGAGTCAAGGGCTCAGCAAGCTCTACTACGTCGAGCGGCAGGGCCTCGCGATCGTCATCGGAGTGATCGCGATGGCGGTCGTGCTCGCGATCGACTACCGGCGCATCCGCGACTTGTGGGTGCTCGTGTACGTCGGCGTGCTCCCGTTGCTCGTCGGCGTGCTCGTGATCGGGCAGCGCCACAAGGGCGCGCAGGCGTGGTTCCAGGTCGGCCCGCTGCAGTTCCAACCGTCGGAGATCACCAAGATCGTGGTGGTGGTTGCCGTTGCCGGCTACTGCCATCACCATCGCGACGACCTCGACACCGCGAGGCTGGGCGTCGCGATCGCACTCGCGGGATTCTTGATGGCGCTCGTGTTCCTGCAGCACGACCTCGGCACCACGCTCGTGCTGCTGGTCTGCTCGTTCGCGGTCCTCGTCGTGGCCGGGCTCCGGCCGGTCCACATCGGGATCCTCGTGATGATCGGCGTGACGCTCGTGGGGGCGGCGGTCGTCACCGGCAAGGTCGCGGCGTATCGCGTCGATCGCATCGCCGGCTTCCTCGACCAGTCGAGCACCAACCTGCCGGCCCAGAAGCAAACCCAGGCGCAGTACAGCCTCACCGAGTCGAAGATCGCGATCGTCGACGGCGGATTCTCGGGGGAGGGGCTGTTCAAGGGCCGCCAGACGAACCTGGCCTACGTCCCCGAGCAGCACACCGACTTCATCTTCACGGTCGTGGGCGAGGAGCTCGGATTCATCGGCGGCGCCACCCTGATCGGGCTCTACAGCCTGCTCGTGTGGCGGGTCTGGCGGACGGCCCGGCTCTCGTCCGACTTCTTCGGCACCCTGTTGGCCGTCGGGATGCTCGGGATCTTCGCGTTCCAGGTGTTCGAGAACATCGGGATGACCATGGGCATCATGCCGATCACCGGCATCCCACTCCCGTTCATGTCGTACGGCGGATCGGCGATCATCGCCTCGTTCATCGCCATCGGCCTGGTCGCCAACGTCAACATGCGCCGCTTCAGCTAGCCAGGCGCAGTCATTTCCATTCGGCTGCGACCTCCGGCCCTCGATCGGCCGCGCGGACTTTTCTGGAGGCCCGGGCCTCCGGATCTGCGCCTGGCTGGCCCGCGGGCCTGGGTTTCCCCTGGCCAGCTATGCTGATCACCAGATGTCTGACCTGTGGCCGCGGATCGAACCGCTCCTGGCCCGGGTGGAGAAGCCCGCTCGCTACATCGGCATGGAGCGAGGCAGCGTTCGGCCGCACCACGAGGCGCGACG
>CAZLEC010000327.1:0-5543 GCA_964558245.1 uncultured Burkholderiales bacterium
GCGCGACTCGCAGCAGGCGCTTCTCTAATCGGCGTGCGTGACGCGTAATCCGGGTCGGCGGCGGCGAGCTACTTTAACCAGCTCGTCTCGGTGGCAGATCTCGTGATCACGCTCGACGCAGAGCACCGCGACCCGGCGCTCGGTCGAGATCTCGACAAGTCGATCGACCGCGGCGCTGGAACCGTTGGCGAGCCGTTTCCGATAGAGAGTCCGCGCGCTCTTGTACCCGGCGCGGTACCCGTCACGATTGCTAATCGGATTTCCGAGCAAGGGCTCGTGGACGTACTCGATACCCGCCGCATGCGCGGCGCTCATCAGAGCGGTCTTCGAGAATCCCGGCTTGCGGCTGATCGCGTTGAGACGCACGTCGACGAGGACCTCGACGCGCTCGACCGCCAACGTCGAGATGAATTCATCGAGGCCGCGGCCCTCGTAACCGATGGTGATGATCTCGCCCGACACACCGCGCATCGTACGCGACTGTCGGCGACCACTGGCTCACTCGAGTTCGTCGTCCTGGTAGAGGACCTCGTTGATCGCGCAGTTCACGGCTCCGCCGGTGGGTGCGTCGCGGTGTACGCGCCCGGCCGCCTTCTTCGCCGAACGGATGAAATGCCGCATTCCTGCGGCGCGCCGGAGGCAACACCCGGTGGAGCGGCCGCGGCGGCAGCTTGCACTTGGTCTCGCGAACTACCCCACGAACATCGCCCGCATCACTTGCCGGGAATGGAGTAACCCAGGGCATGCAGACGGTCGCGAGCAAGGGCCAACTCCGGCGGCGTGAACAGCGAGCTGAACTCGGGTCGGAGCGCGATCGCTTCGACGGTCAGCTCGAGGTGCCCCAGGTCGTAGAGGCGCTCGAATCCCTCGGAGACCTGCCCCGCCGCGAGCAGGCGCCGGACGGCTCCGAGAGGTCCGTCCTCGTCGACCATGCGAATGAAGTACGCCGGGACGTAGCCGAGGCGCGCGCACCTTCGGATCCCGTCCTGCAATGCACGGGCGAGCAGCTTCTCGGCCTCTTGCATCGTCGACATGCTCGCGCGCTCTCGACCTGCGAATCGTGGAGCTCGTTGAGACCAGTTTCTCGCGCCGTCCGAGCGAGCACAACTCCGTGACATGATCGACGACGTGAGAACCCCGAGCGACCGGTAGAGCTCGTGACACCTGGACCGAATCGCCGCGAAGAAGAGCTCGCCGATCTCGCGGGAAAGCTCGCCGCGGACGAAAGCGCCACAGAGCGAGACGTCTCACAGGTGCTCGCTCGTCATCCTCGCGACGCAGGCGTGATCGGTCTCGCCCGCGCCGTCATGCGCGAGCAGACGCAGGAACAGGTCGGGCTCGCGGCCTCCGGCGCCGCCTTCTGGATGGTCATCTCGGCGTTCCCCACCGCCATCGCCGCGGTCAGCATCTTCGGGCTCGCCGTGAGCCCGGCCGACGTCGCCAAAGACCTGAGCGGACTCACGAACGCGGGACCATCGTCGCTCGGGTCGTTCGTGACCGAGCAGCTGAAGCGCATCACCGCGGGCGATCACCGGGGCCTGTCGATGGGCTTGGCCATCTCGCTCGTGCTCGCGCTCTGGAGCGCGTCGGCCGGCATCTACAACCTCGAGCGCGCGATCCGCGGCGCGTACGGCCTGGCGCCCGAACGCTACGTCGACGCGCGCAAGCGCGCGTTCGTCGGCGCGTTCGCCACGGTGATCGCGCTCGGCGCGATCGCGTTGCTCGCGGCCGCGCTGTCGGGCGTGAGCAAGCACATACCCGCGCTCGTGACTGCGATCATCGGCATCCCCGTGTTACTGATCGTCATGACGGGCGCGATCGCGGGCTTGTACCGCTTCTCGACGGAGCGCCGGGCCGGCTTCCGGGCGACCCTTCCCGGCGCGGTCACGTCGGCCGTCGGGCTCGCGCTCGTGGCCATCGGGTTCACCGCCTACGTGCACTTCTCCACCCGCTACACCGCGGTGTACGGCGCGCTGGCCGGCGCGGTGATCGCGATGATCGGCACCTACCTCGCCATCTACGTGGTGCTCCTCGGCGCAGTGCTCAACGTGCAGCTCAGCGGTACGGTGACGCCCGCAACGCCGGCGCGAGCCACGCCCGCGCCACCGCAGCCGAAGGAGACCTCATGATCAACGACCGCATCGACCCGCCCGAGCTGTTCACGATCCCGGGCGTCGCCAATGTCACCGTCGGCACCGGAACCCGCATCGTGCACATCTCCGGCCAGACCGGCGTGAACACCGAGGGCAAGGTCGTGGGCGCCACGCATCTCGACCAGACCCGCCAGGCCCTGCGCAACCTCCGCACCGCGCTCACCGCCGCCGGCGCGACCCTCGCCGACGTCGCCAAGCTCAACATCTACATGGTCGACTACAACGAGGCCGCGCTCGAAGCGTTGATGACCGCGGCCGTGGAGGAGTACGGCGCCGACTTCCCCATCACCGCGAGCACCCTCGTGGGCGTCGCCACGCTCTGGCAGCCCGACGTGCTCGTGGAGATCGACGCCGTCGCCGTCTGCTGAGCGTGTTTCGGCCGGCGCCCTCACCCGCGCAACTCCCGGCACTCTCGAATGACCGCGTGTTTGCCCTGGTCAGGGCGCAGCAAGCTGATGTCTCAGCCCCCTGGTAGACCGCCACTACCGTGGAACGAGGGAGCGGCCGGTGACCGAAATTGCGTACAACGAGTACAAGCTTTGGGAGCTCGTGCTCTACGTCGCTGATCACCTTCGTGACGATCGGGCCGGCGGCGCCACCAAGCTCAACAAGGTCTTGTACTTCGCCGAGTTCGCGCACATGCGCCGAACGGGCCGCCCGATCACCGGTGCGGTGTTCCAGCGGCTCCCGCAGGGCCCGGCGGCTCGGCGCCTCTTGCCAATTCGCGACACGCTCATTGCGGCCGGCGACGCCGAGCTCGTGCCCGAGAGTTTCCTCGGCTACGAACAGCACCGGCTCATCTCCAAACGCCCTGCCGATCTCTCCGACTTCTCCGAAGAGGAGCTCGGCACGGTGAACGAGGTGCTCGAAGACCTCCGCCACCTCACGGCCAAACAGGTGAGCGATCTTTCGCATGCGGAGCCCGGCTGGAATCTCGTAAACGACGGCGACACGATCCCCTACGCGGCCGCGCTCATCGCGCCCGAGCACGTCGAGACTGCCACGAGCGAGCGGCTGGCACGCGAAGTGGCGCAGCGGTACGGCGCGTCCTCCGCAAGGTGACGTTCGAGGTCCGCGTCGGTCCCATCGTTCGCGAGCAGATAGCGGAGCGATTCGCCGCGGAACGCTCGCCTCGCGGATCGCCGAGCCGCTCCGACTTCGAGGATGGTCCCCTGGCCGCCGCGATCTTGCAGTTCACCCGCTTCGACCTGCTGCCCCACGACCTTGGTCCGTCAGTTCGGCATTGCCACGTGCTATGCCGGGATTCTCGCCGGTGGTCTTCGTCGCGGTGCTCGTTGCTGTCGAAACTGTCGAGATCGCCGACTTCGCCGACGATCCCGAATATTGGGATCGCGTCAATGACGATCCTGCGGACTGACCCCGCGTGCGCACCCTCGGCCCGCCGGTATTCCGGTGTTCCACGAGATAGAGAGGCGCGATGAGCATCGCAACACGCGCAGGAGGGCCGACGAACAACGCGGAGTTCTACCGTCGCCACACGCTGGCCGAGTTGCTTGTCGGAGCACTCCCGATCGCCTCGGTCGACGATCTTCTGATCCGAGACCTCCTCGATGACGAGGCCGACGCCTTTCACGCTGCGCTCGAAGCGTGACACCGGTCGTCGTCGACACCCACCTCTTCAGTTCGCTGACTCGCTGAGACCCTTCGGATCGCTCGGCGGTGGCCACCTGCTGAGCGAGTCGGCGGGTTTCCCAGGCTTGACGAGTTATCCTTCGAAAACCCCGGCAGTTATCGAAGGCTCGGGCATGAGCGGTGCGGAAGCTGCGATCGAGTGGAACGGACCGCCGGTCCGCGCCTGGGTCCCCGACCCGCTCGCGGCCCGGAATCTCGAGCTTCCCACCGACATCGCCCGCAAGACGGAACGCGCGGCCGCCGCCGTGCTCCGGGTCGGCGACCGCCTCCCGAGCGGTTGGGATCGGACCTAGAACCCGCTCCCAGACCGGGCCGGTGGAACTGTCTCACCCCCTGCGTACCTTCGACGCATGGCTGAGACACTCATCGAAGGCGAACCACTTGAGCTCATCCAGGAGGCGTTCCGGGGTATGCGAGCCCGGCGCGCGGCCAGCGGCTGGGTCAGCCTGACCGGCCGGCTCGATCCCGTGCCGGGCGAGGCGCTCCTCCGGGCCCTGCGCCGCGCCGAGGCTCATCTCCCCCGCCAGATCCACAGCACCCGCGAACAACACCGGGCCGCCGCCCTCGACGAGATCGCCCGGCAGTTCACCTCGGCCGTCGAGCGCGTTCCCGAGCCCGAGGAGCCGCGAACGAGCGACCCGAAACTGCGAGCGCAAAGCGAGATGATCCCGGCGATGCCGATCGACGACCGGGTCCGGCAGATCGAAGCCGAGGCGAACTTCTTCGCGTCAGTGCGATTGCTCGACGACCGCGCCGACGACGTCTCGACGAATCCCAAGCATCCGACGAGAGCTACACGAAGCAGCTCGTGAGGTGGCGACGAGCGGTGGACTTATCACCTTGTCGCTGACACGCGCCCGCGGACGCATCTCGACCCCACCGCACGCGCCCGCGGACGCGTCTCGACCCCACTGCACGCGCCCGCGGACGCGTCCACGTAGAGACTGTTGGCGCCGGCGGTGACCCGCGACCCTGCGGTAGCGGACCGCGCGTGGGAATCCGGCAGCCCGGTCGACCGGACAGACGCGCCGCGCCCGAAATACGCAAGCCCCACCGCGACGATTGTGCGACGCTGGACGACTGCACACCCGACGCAAATGAGATCGATCGCAATGAGCCCGACGAAGGTCGACGACAAGCTCCTCGTATGGGGCGCGGAAGGGATCGAGGAGAACACTCTCGACCAGGCGCGCCTCACCGCGAAGCTGCCGTTCGTCCACTCGCACGTGGCGCTCATGCCCGACGCGCACGTGGGCATCGGCGCGACCGTCGGCTCGGTGATCGCCACCCACGGCGCGATCGTGCCCGCCGCAGTGGGAGTCGACATCGGCTGCGGCATGATCGCCACCCGCACCGATCTCCGCGCCACCGACCTCCCCGAGGACCTCAACGCGCTGCACCACGCGATCGCGCGCGCCATCCCGAGCGGGGTGGGCCGCGGCCACGACCGCAACGAGCGGGCTTCGGACGTGATCGCGCAACAGTCGTGGTTCCCGCGCGACGCCCAGCCCGAGATGGTGCAGCGCTCCGACAAGCTCTGGCGCAAGACGATCGACCAGTCGGGATCGCTCGGCTCCGGCAACCACTTCGTGGAGGTCTGTCTCGACGAGAACGACAACGTGTGGGTGGTGCTGCACTCCGGCTCGCGCGGCGTGGGCAACGAGATCGCCAAGCGTCACATCGACGGCGCGAAGAAGATCATGAAGCAGTACTTCATCGAGCTCGACGACCCCGACC
>CAZLEC010000328.1:0-5535 GCA_964558245.1 uncultured Burkholderiales bacterium
CGGCTCGTCGCCGCGATTGCGTTGTTCGTGCCCCTCGCGATCGTCGGCTTCGTCGACCACCGGTTCGGTGTCTCGCTGCTCGGCGCCGCGCTCTTCGTGCTGCTCGTGACGAAGCTCGTGATCGCGCGGCGCGTGCGTGAGCAGAGATTCGACACGGTCGCGACGGCGCCGCCCCTCCGCCTGACGATCGTCATGCCCGTGCACAACGAGGATCCGGAGTTCGCCGTCGCCGCGGTCATGTCGATGCTGGCGCAGTCGCGGCCGCCGGACCACCTGCACGTCATCGACGACGGATCCACCGACGGCGGCGCCGCGGCCGACGCGGTGGCCGCCGCGTTGAGCCGCAACGCCGACCCGACGACGTGGACGCTCACCCGGCTTCGCGAGAACTTGGGCAAGCGGGCCGCCCTCGCGGTCGGATTCCGCTTCGACGTGGATGCCGACATCTTCCTGTGCGTCGACTCCGACACCGTGCTCGACCCGAACGCGATAGCGGCCGGGTTGCGGCCCTTCGCCGACGAGCGTACGACCGGGGTCGCGGGCTTCGTCTCGGCCCACAACTGGTCGCGGAACGTCCTCACCCGATTGATCGACCTCCGCTACGTGAGCGCGTTCCTGGCCGAGCGGGCTGCGTACTCGTTCTTCGGTGCGGTGCTGTGTTGTTGCGGATCGCTCGCGTTCTACCGCGCCGACATCGTGCGCGCGAATCTCGGCGACTTCCTCGACCAGCGATTCCTGGGCCGCGTCGCCACGTACGGAGACGACCGCCGCCTCACCAACTACGCGTTGCGGGCGGGTCGGGTCGTGCTGTGCGCCGACGCGCGGGCGTCGACGGCCGTGCCGGAGCGGTTCGGGCACTACCTCCGCCAGCAGGTGCGTTGGAACAAGAGTTTCATCCGCGAGTCACTGTGGGTCCTCGGGACGTTCCCGTTGTCGGCGAACGCGTTCTGGCTGACGCTGTGCGAAGTGTTCACGTGGATCGTCGTCACCGTGTTGTTCGCGTTGACATTGGCGATCTGGCCGTTCACGGGTGCCAGCCGGGCGTTCCTTCCGTTCGTTGCGCTCATCGCGCTCGCCGCGTACGCGCGGAACGCGGTGTACTTGCACGACAATCGGCGCACGCTCCGCCCGGGCGACCGCCTCGCGATCTTCGCGCTCGCACCGCTCTACGGCGTGCTGCACCTCTTCGTGCTGACGCCGTTGCGATTCTGGTCGCTGATGACGCTGCGCCGAACGCGCTGGGGCACGCGACAGCAGGTCGAGGTGCGATTCGCGCCGACCTAGCGTCAGCCGCGCCGCGGTGAGCCCGGCCAGCCTTCGGCGAAGAGCTCGATCGGGTCACGCATGTCGACCATGCCGAGATAGCCGCCGCCGCGTTCGATCGCGTCGTGCACCGCGTAGCCGAGCACCTCTTGGCACCGGACCGGAAGCTGCGCCGCGACCTCCGGTGGAACCGCCAGGTAGTTGTTCTCCTCGGTGCGCAGCCAACCCAACGTGTACGAGAGATGCACGCCCCGGCGGGGCTCCGACCCGGTGTGCGCGCCCCCGCCGTGGAAGGTCGACCCGAGGTACACGACCGCCGAGCCGGCCGGCATCTCCGCCACCGCGGCGTCGTCGCCCGCCCCCGGATAGCGACCGCGCTCCCATAGGTGGCTCCCCGGGAAGACGCGGGTGGCCCCGTTGTCGGCGGTGAAGTCGACGAGCGCGATGACTGACGCCAGCTGCAGCTCGGGCTTCGGCTCCGGCACGAGGTTCCACACGAGCTCGTCCTGGTGCCAGTACTGGTCGGTCGCGCCCGGCAGCCGCTCGAGCAGGTGCGCGAGGTTCAGCTGGTAGCGCGCACACGACGGACCGAGAATCGTGTCGCAGAGTCCCAGCAGCAACGGGTGGACCATCACCTCGGTCGCGAAGGTTCGTGACTTGCCGGCGAGTCCGGAGACGTGTCGGGTCTGCGCGTGGAAGAACTGGACGCCGGGATTGAGATGGCGCATGTCGGGATCGGCCCGCTCGACGAACGGCTGCACCTCGGCGTTGACCGCGCGCACGACACTCGGAGCGAGCAGATCTTCGACGATCACGGCGCCGTCTTCGGCGAGGGCACCGGCCACCTGTGCGATCGGAGCGTCTCCCGCGACCCGTTGGATGACACCGCTTCGCGTTCGAGCCATGCTCCCCCGTTCGACGCTCCAGCCTGCCACACGTCGAACGCGCACGCGGTCACTGCCCGCGAGTGAACACCGGCCGGACGATGAGCGCCGCGAGCGCGGCGCCGGCTGCCGGGAGCCCGATCGTGAGCGCGACCACAACGGCCCACGGCATCGCGAACGGGACCGGGATGCTCGGCTCGGCGTGGTTGAAGGCGACCGTCCCCAACTTCACGAGCGCGACCACGAGCAACGCGCTGGTCCAGCTGACCGCGGCGAGCAGGGCGGCGGCGT
Organism: uncultured Burkholderiales bacterium; assembly: GCA_964558245.1. Lineage (GTDB taxonomy): Bacteria > Actinomycetota > Acidimicrobiia > IMCC26256 > PALSA-610 > JBBQER01. The sequence continues at coordinate 2,439 of CAZLEC010000328.1, forward strand.
AGGCCGCGGCGGCACCTCGAACTTGGCGGGGCGTCGCGCCGAGTCGTTCGAGACGCCGGACGTCACGGCGTCGGTCGATCGTGTCGATCGCGAGTGTCGCGACGAGCGTCACCAACACGATCGCGCTCGCGGCGCCGGCGATCTTCCAGCGGGTCGCCACCGAGGCGGCCGCCCACGACTGGTCGCGCAAGGACGACGTGACGGCGATCGCCGCCGCCCGAGTGTTCGGGCCGATGAGCGTCACCCGGCCCGACGCCGGTCGCAGTTCACGGGCAACCGCCGCGAGACCCGACAGCTGCGTGGCGGTGAACGCCTTCGGCGCCCGAATGAAGACGGCCGAGACGGTCGTCGCGATGCCGGCGGCTTTCTTCGCCCTGACCTCGTAGTAGACCGCGCCCGAGAACGACGCGGCCGGGAGCGGGCGGCCGTGCTGCACCGCCGCGACGACGGCATCGACGGGCGGTACTCGCGTCAATGCCTCGTTCCGGGGTTTGGGTGGGAAGAGCGCAAACGCCTGCGGTGCGGGATATCGCGCCGCGCCCCCGTAGATCGACCGCAACCGCGGATCGGCGACGACCACGCTGTCCGATTCGCACGACGGGCAGAGACTGGCAGCCGAACGTGAGCCCGGTGCCAGCGCGCGCAGTGGAATCGTCTCCGCGTTCGGAATGAGGCGATTGATGGCGGTGTGCACCAGCGCCACGTCGCCGGCCGTGAACTGCGGCCGCGACGCGGCGCGTCCGGCGCTCGCAGGCTCGACGCGTAGCAACGCGACGTCTCGCGGGAGCACGGGGAGTTTCGCGATCCGCTGCCCGAGCGCGTGAGCGGTGTCGGGACGCGCCTGCACCGACGCGCCGAGAATCGTCGTTGCCGTGGCGATTGTGACTGCGCCGACGACGACCAGGCGCACGGTAACGGGCGATCGTTGCCGGAGCCCCATCGCCGCGATCGCGCGGCCGGGCCGAACCCGGCCCAGCAAATCGAAGAGTCCGCGCGAGATGGGCTCCGAGCCGACGACGCCGACGAGCACCAGCATGACGATGATGAACAACCCATTCAGGCTGAGGTCGAGGTCGGTGCGGATTTGCACCGCGAGACCGAACATCGACACCAGCGCGAAGGCCGCGAGGCAACCCGAGAGCATGCGGCCCGCGGTCGGGATGGCGCCGCCGGCCAGATCGCGCGGTTTCGGCGCTCTGCTCGTCGGTAGGCACGCGCCGAGGCCGAGCGCGCCGAGTTGCCACGGGAGGAACACGGCGCCGTCGCCGAACGCGGCGTGTGACCCTCGCGCCTGCAACAACGCGAGGCCGACCAGCCCACCGACGAGCGCCGGGACCCACGCGACGAGGATCGCCTCGATTGTCGCGGCCATCCAGATCGCCGTCGCGCTCGCGCCGGCTCGCGCCCAGGCGTTCGCCTGGTCGATCCGCTCCGGCATGGGCGATCTCCGGGCGACGACGACGACCGCGAGCGACACCGCGCCGCACTCGAGGGCGAGCCCGCCGTCGCGAACGCCGACCGCGGAGGTGCCGGCGACGGTGACGGCCACGACCGCGCTGCGCGCCGGCGCCGACCGCACGAGTCGGATCGCCTCTCGGGACGCGACAGCGAACGCGGTCACAGCTTCACTTCGCGCCGATGGATCCGTCGTCAGCGCGAGCCGCGGTCGCGTCGCCGACTCGCGTCCCGTCACGCAGGATCACTACCTCGTCGGCAAAGCCGGCGAGTCGTGAGTCGTGCGTCGTCATCAGCACGCTCAACCCGTCGCCGGCCAGGCCGGCGAGCAACTCGACGATCGCGCGCGCCGTGGCGGTGTCGACCGACGCGGTCGGCTCGTCAGCCACGATGAGCTCGCGATTGCCGACGATCGCACGCGCGACCGCGACTCGCTGGCGCTGGCCTCCGCTCATCTCCGCCGGAAAGCGGCGAGCGAGGGCGTCCACTCCGCATCGGTGCAACGCGGTCCGAGCCTGCTCGGCGGCCCGAGCTGCCGACATGCCGTCGAGCCGCAGCGGCAACGCCACGTTCTCCGCGGCCGTGAGCAGCGGATCGAGCTCGCCGCTCTGGAACACGACACCGACGCGGCGGCGCCGGAGCACCGCGCGCTTGGCCGCGCTCGCGTGCGCGACGTCGAAGTCGTCGAGCCACACATCGCCCGAGGTCGGTGTGTGGACCCCGGCGGCGATCAGTGCGAGCGTCGTCTTGCCGGATCCGCTCGGTCCCATCACCGCGACGAAGCAACCCTTCGCGATGTCGAGGTCGACCGCGCCGAGCGCGGTGATCGTGCCCGGCCCGTCGGGATAGGTCTTCGTGACCTGGCGCAGCCGGAGCATCACGATCCTCCGAGCAACTCGTCTTCGCAAAGGTCGAGCCAGCGCAGCTGCGCGTCGGCAACGGCGAGCTCGGCTTCGCCGGCGAGCCGCTCGACCGGACCGGCATCGAGCCCACGGGTCGCGCGGCGGGCGATGCGGACGCTCTCGAGGAGTGCGGCGCGTTGGGCGTCGAGCACGGTCATGGAGTCGAGTGTCGGGATCTCGACTGCCAGCAGGACCTTCGCCACGACGTCGGACTCACCCGCGCCGTGCCAGCCGCCCGCGTCGAGGAGGAACTCGTTGGCGACCGTGCGTCCCGCGCTCGTGATGCGGTACGCGATCCTGCGCTCGCACGGCTCGCCGGGTTCGCGCTCGACGAGGCCGTCGCGTTGGAGGCGGTCCAGCGTTTGGTAGATCTGGCCGACGTTGACCGGCTTGCTCCGGGTCAGCCGCTCGTAGTCGAGCTTGAGCTGGTAGCCGTGCGCCGGTCCGCGAGCCAGCAGGGCGAGCACCGCGTCACGAACCCGCACGGTCGGCCCATCCGGTCATCGATGCATGTATAACATGTAACGAGTCGGCCGCCCAGCGCCTTTCGCGTCACGCCGGCACGAGCCCCGAGCCGGCTCGGCTCATCCAGTCGGGCTCGAAGCGGGAGAGTCGGTCGTCGGCGCGAGCATCGCGCCGGCGACGTCGTGCACGAGCTTGGCGATGTCGGTGTCGCTCCCCGTCGCCCAGGTGACGAGCGCCGAGAAGCACACGCTCGCGAGCACCTTCGCGATCTCGCG
>CAZLEC010000329.1:0-5520 GCA_964558245.1 uncultured Burkholderiales bacterium
TGTCGTCGAGCATGCGCTCGACCACGCCCGACGAGCACAGCGTGACGCGCTCGTGGTTGAGCTGGTTGGTGATGAGGCCCCAACCGCCGTTCTCCTCGCCCACCAGGTTGCCGACGGGCACGCGCACGTCTTCGTAGTAGGTGATGTTCGTGTTGGTGGCGCCGAAGTTGTCGATCGGCACGTAACGGAACCCGGGCGTGTCGGTGGGCACGATGATGATCGAGATGCCCTTGTGCTTCTTGACCTCGGGGTTCGTGCGCACCGCGAGCCAGATGTAGTCGGCGCCGCTCGCGAGGCTCGTGAACACCTTCTGCCCGTTGATCACGTACTCGTCGCCGTCGCGCACCGCCCGGGTCTGCAGCGCGGCGAGGTCGGTGCCGGCGTCGGGCTCGGTGTAACCGATCGCGAAGTGGATCTCGCCCTTGAGGATCTTCGGCACGTAGAACTGCTTCTGCTCCTCGCTGCCGAACCGCATGATCGTGGGTGCGACGGAGTTGATCGTGAGCATCGGCACCGGCGCGCCGGCGCGCATCGACTCGTCGAAGAACACGAACTGCTCGATCGGCGTCAGTCCCTTGCCGCCCCACTCCTTGGGCCAACCCACACCCGCGTAGCCGTCGGCGGCCATCTTCTTCCACGTGTCCTTCGACACCTGGCCGACGCCTTCGCCCTTGCGCAGGTCTTCCTCGACCTCCGGGGTGAGGAGCTGGTCGTAGTAGGCGCGCAGCTCGTCTCGCAGCGCCTCGTGCTCCTTCGACAAGCCGACGTACATACGGGCCCCTCCGCGGTAGGTAGAACGTGTTCCAGTCTGGCGCGACGGGCGCCCCACCGGCAATTACGACCTGCGCGCTCGCGCGGCCGGAGTTGTGCGCACAATACGGACGATGGGGCTCACCTTCGCCACCAGGCGCCGCCACCGCTTCTGGCGGCTCCGTACCCTCGTTGTGGTGATCGTCGTCGTGGCGATCGCGGGCGGAGGGATCCTGGCCCTGCACCACGCGTCGACCGCCGCGCCGCTGCCCGCGTCGGAGGTCGACGCGTTCCTCGCGGGGTGGTCAACCGGCGACACGAGCGCGATGGCCTCGTTCGTCGACGCGCCGCCGTCGGATCTCCCCACCACCGCGACGTCACTCGCGAAGTCGGTGGCGGGAGGCACCGTGCGCTACACGAGGACGAGCCTCGTGCGCACCAAGACCGGCGCGACCGCGACGTACGGCGCGCACGTCACCCTCCCGGGTTACGGGGCGCTCGACTGGACGGGCACGCTCCCCCTCGTCCGCGTGAAGCAACCGAACGAGACGGTCTGGCGCATCCAATGGCAGCCCGCCGATCTCTATCCGGGCCTGGCGGCCGGTCAGCACCTCGTCCTACAGCGCGGGCCCTGGCCGACGCGTGCTCCCATCGTCGCCGCCGACGGATCACTGCTCGCGGGCGCGCAGTCGGTCGTGCAGATCGGGCTCGAGCCGGCGAAGATCACCAAGAGCCTCCCCAAGATCAAGAAGATGATGAAGTCGCTGGTCGGCACCGACGCGGCGACGATCGACGCCGCGTTGCACGGGCCCGGCGTGCGGCCGAACTACTTCATCGCAATCGCGACCGTTCCCGAGGACACGCGTTACAAGACCGTGCTCTACCCGAAGCTCGCGCCGATATCCGGCGTGTTCTTCCAGGCGACCAAGGCGGTGCTCGCGCCGCGTGACCCACTCGGTCAGCAGCTCGTCGGGAACGTCGGCGAGATCACGAAGCAACGGCTGCAGGAGCTCGGAGCGGCCTATCGCGTCGGCGATCTCGTCGGGCTCGGCGGGCTGCAATCGGTGTTCGAGACCCGCCTCGCCGGGCGTCCCGCCGCGGCCGTCGTGATCGTCTCCACCGGATCGAAGGGCGCGACCAAGGTCGTGCGCACGGTGAAGCGATTCCCCGGCCGAGACCCGGAGCCGGTCGACGTCACGATCGACGCGAACACCCAACGCGCCGCCGACGCCGCGCTCGCGGGCGAGACGCTGCCCGCCGCGCTCGTCGCGATCGACGCGCCCACCGGTCAGATCCGGGCGATCGTGTCGAAACCCGACAACGGCTTCGACCGGGCCATCGACGGCGCGTATCCCCCGGGCTCCACGTTCAAACTCGTCACCTCCACGGCGCTGCTCGGGGCCGGTCGCACCGCCTCGACACCGGCACCGTGCCCGCAGACGCTCACCGTCGACGGGGAGACGTTCAAGAACTTCGAAGGCGAAGCCCCGGGTGCCATCGATCTCGCGACGGCGTTCAAGCTCTCCTGCAACAACGCGTTCATCGGGCTCGCCGACCAGCTCCCGTCGGATGCGCTCGCGAAGGCCGCGGCTTCGTACGGCTTCGGCGTGCACTGGAAGCTCCCGGTCGCGTCGTTCGGCGGGTCGTATCCCAAGCCGCGCGATCGCGCCGAGCTCGCGGCATCGGCGATCGGGCAGGGCCGCGTGCTCGCGAGCCCGTTGCAGATGGCGTCGGTCGCGGCGGCGGTCGCGTCGGGACAGTGGCGCGCACCCGTGCTGGTGACGAAGCCGACCTCGTCACCCACGACCGTGCCCGCGCTCGACCCCGGCGCGCTCGCGACGTTGCGCGGGTTCATGGCGAGCGTCGAACAGCCCGGCGGGACCGCGGCCGGCGCCGGCCTTCCCGCGGGCGTGTTCGGCAAGACCGGGACGGCCGAGTTCGGGAGCGCGAACCCGCCGCAGACGCACGCGTGGTTCGCGGGCTACCGCGGCAATCTCGCGTTCGCGGTCATCGTGGAAGGCGGCGGAGTCGGTGGCGCGGTCGCCGCCCCCCTCGCCGCCAAGTTCCTGTCGGAACTGTGATTATTCCGGCTGCGACCTACGGCCCTCGATCGCCCGTGCGACTGCCCTTGACGTCCCGGGACTCCGGATCTCCGCCTGGCTAGCGCATGCTGTCGGGGATGAGGGTCGACGGGTCGATCTGACCGGTGAACATGCCGGCTTTGAAGCCGGCGTCGGCGTCGAACTGCACGCCGGTGACGAACGAGCATCGCGTGCTGTTGAGGAACAGCAACGGCCACGCCTGTTCCTCGGGGCGCGCGTTGCGGCCCCACAGCGGCTTCGGGAAGTTCGCCATGAAGTCCTTGCCGACCGCCTCCTCGAACTGCGGCATCATCGGCGTGTCGGTGGGCCCGGGATTGAGGCAGTTGAGCCGGATCCCCTGCGCCGCCAACGTGAACGAGCGAACCGCGGTGTACGCGTTGATCGCTTCCTTCGACAGCCCGTAGCCGTTGGCGATGCGCCGGGGGTCGGCTTCGCACCACGCCTTCGCGGCGGCGAAGTCGGGGGTCGCGAGCAGCGTTCCCAGCACCTCCATGTTCATCAGCCAGCCGATGCCGGCCGACGAGGCGATCGACGCGACCGCGCCGCCCTCCACGATGTTCGGGATCACCGCCTCGGTGAGGTGACGCAGCCCGCAGAAGTTCACGAGCATCACGTCGAGGTTCGAGAACGTGTTGGGCAGGCCGGCGCAGTTGAAGAGGCAGTTGACGACCTTGCCGATCCGGGCCACGGCCGCGTCGATCTGCGCGGGCTCGCGCAGATCGGTCTCGGTGAAGCTCGCGAGGCCTGAGAGGTCGGGCTTCTTGATGTCGATCGCGTGCACCTCGGCGCCGAGCTCCACGAGCAGCTCGGCCGTCGCGGCGCCCATCCCCGAGGCGGCGCCGCTCACGATGACCCGCTTGCCTTCGTATCCGAGCACGTCCTTCATCACATGCCTCCGGGGCCGACGCTTGGTGAGCGAGGACTACTCGACCGTGATCGCCTGTTCGGGGCAGTTGTCGGCGCCCGTACGCGCGTCGGCGGCGAGCGCGTCGGCGATCTGCTCCTCGAGCACGACGCAGTGACCGAACTCGTCGGTGCCGAACACCTCGGGCGCGAGCACGTAGCAGCGACCGTGCCCGACACACAGATCGGGGTCCACTCGAACTTTCACCATGCGGCCGAGAGTATCGGCCCGAAGTCGCGCATCGCACGCTGCACGGGCGCGCCGTACGCTTCGCCGTCGTGCGCACCTCTCCGCCGAAGGCCATCGCCGCGATCGCGTTCGCGATCGCGATCACGAGTGCGTGCTCGAGTGGGAGCAACCACAACGCGGCGAAGGCGAAGCCGACGACGCCGACGACGCCGACGACGCCGACGACGACGACGCCGGTCGCGTACCCGCTCGACTCGACGCTGCGCCTCAACCAGGTGCAGGAGCTCGGCTCGCACAACAGCTACCACGCCGAGCCCTACCCCCAGATCCTCGCCAAGCTGCGGCAGGTCGACCCGCCCGACGCGGTCGGGCTCGACTACGGGCACCGCCCGCTGCCCCAGCAGTTCGCGCTCGGCGTCCGCCAAATCGAGCTCGACGTGTGGTCCGACCCGTTGGGCGGCAAGTACGCGCACCCGTCGCTTCCGCAATCGCTCCACATTCCCCCGCCCGATCCCGCGGTGATGGACAAGCCCGGCTTCAAGGTGATCCACGTCGCCGACGTCGACACCAACTCGACCTGCCTCACGTTCGTGCTGTGCCTCGGCGAGGTGAAGACGTGGTCGGACGCGCACCCCGGCCACGTGCCGATCATGATCGACGTCGAGATGAAGGACACGACGGTGACGCCGGCCACGTTCGACGCGCTCGACGCCGAGATCCGCTCGGTGCTCGCACCTTCGGAGCTCATCACCCCCGACGACGTGCGCGGGTCGGATCCGAGTCTCGGTCACGTGATCCGCACTCGCGGGTGGCCGACACTCGGCGCGGTCCGGGGCCGGATCATCTTCATGCTCGACAACGAGAACTTCGCGCCGATCGAGCTCCAGGGTCATCCATCGCTGCGCGGCCGGATCCTGTTCGCGTCGTCGTCTCCCGGCGACGACGACGCGGCGGTGAGCAAGCTCAACAATCCGATCAGCGACAAGGCCCGGATCAAGGCCGCGCTCGCCGCCAACATGCTGGTGCGCACGCGCGCCGACGCCGACACGGTGCAGGCCCGCTCGAACAGCACGACGATGCGCGACCAGGCGTTCGCGGGCGGCGCCCAGTTCGTCAGCACCGACTACGAGGTGCCCAACCTGCGATTCAGCTCCTACGTCGTGCGGATCCCGGGCGGCACCCCGGCGCGTTGCAACCCGGTGACCGCGCCGCCGGGATGCAAGCCGACCGATGTCGAAAACCCGAAATTCCTCACCTCGGTTCCAAGGGCCAACGGGTCGTGAAGCCCGATTTCGGCGCGATCCGGACGCGGGCGAACGGCGATAGTTCACGAGTCAACGACTTCTTCACCCTCCGCGCCGGTTCGATCACGAGATCGTCGAAGCACCGGAGCGAACCGCCATGTCAAGAGCGGCGCGTGCTGTCATGATCACTTTGTCGTGAGCAAAGGCTTGCATCGCGCACGAATGGCGGGGCAGGCTCGGACATTCCAATCTGACGGTCCATCAGATCGGCGGGCCGGCGGCGATGAGGGGGAACTTTGAGGCGTTTCGGCACGGTCAGTGTCCTGCTCGC
>CAZLEC010000330.1:0-4232 GCA_964558245.1 uncultured Burkholderiales bacterium
CCCGCACATTGCTTGAGCGCCTGCAACAACCGACGACCGGCATCGGGCCCGGATCGGGGCCGAGGCGCGCCTCGACTGCCGCGACGAACACGGCGTCGCCGTCGGTGTCGAGCCGTCCCGTCGTGACCGCGCGCTCGACGTCGAGGGTTCCGGCGAGCAGCCCCAACAGCGCAGGGAACGTCGTGCGCAGCTCGGCGCGCGCCGGCGCGGGCCTTCCTCGTTGCACGCGGAGCCCGCTCGAGCCGACCGGCGCGGCGACGATGCTCCACACGTGCGTTCCGATCTCGTCCTCGGCAAGTACCACGAACACGAGCCCATCGGAACCGAGATCGGAAGCGATCGGCTCCAGCCGTTCGGCGAGATCGCTCAGGGCGAGCGGCACGACTTCGCCGGCGTCGAGGCGTTCGCACTCGATCGTGACCTGGTCGTCGTCGAGACCGGCGACGAGCCGTTCGAGCCACCGCGGATCACGGTTGCGGCGCACCGCTGCTTTCGGCGCCGAGCGCCGCAGCGCCGCCAGTGCGCCGGCGGCGAGACCGAAGCCGAGCCCGAACGCGGCCGCGACCTCGCCTCGGGCCAACACGCTGGGACCGACCGAGGGCAACTGCGACTTCCAGAGATACGAGAGGTCGCTGATTCCGCTCACCGACCCGACCATCGCACCGACGAGCAGCAGTCCGTAGAGCGCCTCGGCGCGCCGTCGGCGCAAGGCCCAGATCGTCACCGCCGCGGCGATCCATACGAACACGGACACGAAATTGTCCCCGAAGTACTGCACGACCTTGGTGAGCTGCGATCCCGCGCGGGCGGCCTCCGCCGACAACGTGTGCACGACGTCGACGCCTACGAGCACCACGAGCGCGGCGATCGCGACCCGACCGCGCCGCGCACGCGCCGCGAGGATGCCCGCGGCGAACATCGCGAGCACGAACGGCGCCCACGGCCACCCACTCGGCCCGGGCACCCAGTCGAGGCGGCCGCTCACGGCAACGGTCTGCGTCGAGTACCGGAACGCGACCGTCCACTGCGGGATCACCGTGTGCGGCGCGCCGGGATCGTGGCGCACGGCCGGGGGCGGCGCCGGGGCCATCCAGTGGATGCGGTGGTCGTGCCAGATTGCAGTGTGCGCCCCCGAGACCCGATGCCAGCGCGGCGGCGTCGACGCGCCGGTTCCCCGCGCGATCGCGGGCACGGGGGTTGTCCCCGCGCGCGTGCGATTGAGATACGTCGCCTGCGAACGCAGGTTCTCGTAGAGGCCGTGCGGGCCGACCCGGAGGTACGGCTCGTCGTCGTAACCGAGAACGACGACGTCGGCGTTCGTGCGATTCGTGAGCTGGAGCTTGTTGCCGAGCTCGACGACGCGCACCGTGACGCCCGGGATCGAAGGCGAGATCGACCCGATACTGCTCAAGTAGTTCGTGGGCCGCGGCCCGGCGGCCGTATGCGCGGAAGCCGGCGCCGCGGCGAACGCGACAACGCCGAACGTGAGGGCGATCAGCGCCGCCACGCGGCACAGGGGCCCGCTCCCGGCACGCCCGGCCGCCGCGCGCTCGTACACGCCCGCACGCTACCGGCGCCGGCGCCGGAATCGTCATCCGGCCGCCTCCGGTGCGGATCCGACCCCCCGCTGATGGCACACTCGGCCGGTCACGTCGTACGCTCGCAATATGCGCCTTACCGCCTCGCGAGGCCTGAAACTGGCCGGCGCGTTCGGGCTCGCCGTCGGCATTGTCGTGTTCGCCGCCGCGCCGGCGTTCGCGCACGCCACGCTCGAGAACGAGACCCCGGCCGGCGGCGAGGTCGTCGGAACTTCACCGTCGCAGGTCACGCTCACCTTCGACGAGAACGTCGAGGTCTCGTTCGGATCGATCGCGCTCGTCAACCAGAAGGGCGATCGGGTCGACATCGGCGCACCCCATCACGCGGCCACCAGCGACCACGAGATCGTGGCGAGCGTGCCCCACCTCGCCGACGGCGCCTATGTGCTGACGTGGCGGGTGATCTCGGCCGACTCGCACCCGGTGCACGGCGCGTACATCTTCACGGTCGGGAAGTCGACGTTCAACGCATCCGGCCTGGCCGCGAAGCTCGAAGCCGAGAACAGCGGCAACAAGACGGTCGGCGTCATCTTCGCCATCGCGCGCGCCGCGATGTACGCGGGCCTGGCGTTGCTCATCGGCGCCATCGTGTTCGCAGCCGCGATCCGCCCGCGCGGCCGGCGGCGGTCGCGCGCCGACACGCTGATGTGGGTGGGTTGGATCACGCTGTTCGTCGCGACGATCGCGACGCTGCTCCTGCAGGGCCCGTACGCGGGCGGGGTCGGCTTGTCGGAGGTGTTCCACACCGCCGTGGTGCGGGCGGTGTTGCACACCCGCTACGGACACTTCATCGAGATCCGGCTCGTGCTGTTGCTCGCCGTGCTGCCGTTGCTGTTCGTGCTGCGCAAGAGCTTCAACCCGGAGCCGTGGTGGTGGGTGCTCGCGGTGCCCCTCGGCGTCGCCATCGCTGCGACCCCGGGGCTCGCCGGCCACGCGGCCACCGGCACCTTCACGCAGCTCGCAGTGCCGCTCGACACCTTGCACGTCGTGGCCATGAGCATCTGGCTCGGCGGGTTGGCCGCGCTCACGCTGACCGTCATCGACCGCGATCCCGACGCCGGCCGATCCGCCGACAACTTCTCGCCGGTCGCGCTGTCGAGCGTGATGATCATCGTGGTGTCGGGCGTGTTCGCGGCGTGGCGCCAGGTCGGGTGGTCGCTCGACGCGGTCAAGGACACCACCTACGGCCGCCTCCTGTTCGTGAAGCTGGCGGTGTTCGTGGTGTTGCTCGGACTCGCGGCGTGGAGCCGCCGCATCGTGCACGCGCGGCGGCCGGCGTCGTTGAGTGCCGCCGTCGCGACCGAGTCGGCCACGACGCGGGCCTCGCAGACCCGGCCCACCGATCACGACGTGCGCGGGCTCCGATGGTCGGTCGGCGGCGAGCTCGTGTTCGGCATCGCAATACTCGTCATCACGTCGATGCTCGTGAACTCACAACCCGCGCGCAGCGCGCTGTCGCTTCCCTACTCGAAGGTGTTCCACGAGTCGACGATGCAGGTCAACCTGATCGTCTCGCCGGCCAAGGCCGGACCGGTCGACATCCACGTGTACACGTTGTCGCCGGCCGGCGGGAACTTGTTCACGCCGAGCGTCACCGCCACGATGAGCCTGCCGTCGAAGGGCATCGCCCCGCTCACGATCCCGCTCGTGCGCGCCGGGCCGAATCACTTCCTCGCGTGCCAGGTCCCGGTATCGCAGGCAACCGGTACGGCGGTCTGCTCCGACAAGTTCAACATCCCGTTCGCGGGTAAGTGGCAAATCGTGATCCGGGCCCTGCGCAACGAGTTCGACGAGGTCGCGGTGCAAACGACCGTCGACATCAGGTAGCACGGCGCGCCGGATCTTCGCTCGAAGACCGCCGGACTACGTCCGGATCACACCTCGGGAGCCTCGAATGCGCAAGCGGATCCTTCTCGCCTCGGCGCTGGTCGGCGCGGCCGTCTGCGCGCTCGCCGCACCGGCGTGGGCGCACGTGACGGTCGACCCGTCGTCGGCGCCGAGAGGCGGCACCGTGAAGCTCTCGTTCCTCGCGCCGAACGAGGAACAGTCGGCCAAGATGACCGAGCTCCGGATCAGCATGCCGACACCGCCGGAGACGCCGATCCCGACGGTGTCAGTGGAGGCGAAGCCGGGCTGGACCGTGCAGGTGACGACGCTGAAGCTCGCCAAGCCGCTCGTCACCGACGACGGCACGGTCAACGACGTGGTCAGCCAGATCGACTGGAAGGCCAAGACCGGACCCGACGCGATCGCGCCGCAACAGTTCGGTGAGTTCACCATCGACGCCGACGGTCTGCCCGACACCGGCACGCAGGTGGTGTTCAAGGCCATCCAGACGTACTCGAACGGCGACAAAGTGCGTTGGATCGATCCGGTCACGCCGGGCGGCCCCGAAGCCGACCACCCGACGCCGATCCTCGAGCTGACGAATCCCGCGAGCGGATCGACCCCGACTACGAGCGTGTCCGGCAACGGCGCGACGACCGCGTCGGGGTCGACCTCCACGAAGGACAACAGCGCCCGTGCGCTCGGTGTCGTCGCGCTCGTGCTCGGCGCAGTCGCGCTGCTCTTCGCGACCGGCGCGCTGATGCGCAAGCGCCGCGCCTAGCCCCCCACATGCTTCATCAGATGAAG
>CAZLEC010000330.1:4332-5508 GCA_964558245.1 uncultured Burkholderiales bacterium
ATGCTTCATCAGATGAAGGCGCTCGCGCGTCAGGCGGTGGCGTCGACGGTCGATCCGAGCGACGAGGGGCTGCTCCACCACGACGCCTCGTCGAACGGATTGAAGGAGTAGGCGGGCGGCGCGACGGCCGGCGCGGCGGTGCTCGGCGTGGTCGCCGGCGCCGAACCGGCTGCGAGCTCCCGGAGCATGGCCGGGTTCGTGTAGAGCGAGTACGCCTGCGCGGCGGCGGTGAGACCGGAGAGATCGGGCATCGCGGAGGAGCTGCCGCCGAGGGAGCTGAACAACGCCGACTGCGAGCTCGCGAGCAGGCTCTCGGCCTGCGCGGCGGGAGAGGCCGAGCCCGACGCGGTCGCACTCGGAGGCGCGGCCGCGGCGAGAAGCGACGGGAGTTGCGAGCTGCCGGCGAGGTCCGAGATGTTCACGCGTTCAGATCATCGGATCCGCGCCACCCCTACTGGAGTGGCACCCGTCACAGCCCCAAGAGCACCTCGGCCATTTGGACGCCGTTGAGCGCGGCGCCCTTGCGCAGGTTGTCGCCCGTGATCCAGAGGTTGATCGATCCCGGCTCGGAGTCGTCTTCCCGGATCCGCCCGACGAGCACCGGGTCGATGCCCGCGGCCTCGAGCGGGGTCGGGTATCCGTCGCCGTCGTCGACGAGCCGAACCCCGGGAGCGTCGCGCAGCAGCTCGACCGCCTCGGCCTTCGACATCGGCCGGTGGAAACGGACGTTGGCCGACACTGCATGACCGACGTACACCGGGACGCGCACGCAGGTGACGGTGCAGCGGATGTCGTCGTCGTGGAGGATCTTGCGGGTCTCGAGGACCATCTTCCACTCTTCCGACGTGTAGCCCGCTTCCTTCACCGAGCCCGCGAGCGGGATCACGTTGCCCGCGATCGGCTTCGACCACACTTCGCCCTCGACCACCGGCGTGGCGAGCGTGCCCGCGTGCCGGAGCTCCTCGCTGCGGCCCGAGAGCTTCGTCCACTGGGCGTCGAGCTCGTGGAGGCCCACCTGGCCCGCGCCGGACACCGACTGATACGTCGACACCACGAGCCGTTCGATGCGCGCGGCGCGGTGCAGCGGCGCGAGCGCGGTCACGGGGATCATCGTCGTGCAGTTGGGGCACGACGCGATGCCCTTGGGCATGTTGCGCATGTCTTCGGGATTGACCT
>CAZLEC010000331.1:0-5494 GCA_964558245.1 uncultured Burkholderiales bacterium
CCCCAAACACGTGAGGCATCCGGCTCCGGTCTTCGACGTCGGCGGAGCTCGGCCACCGTTTGCGCGATACGTCGATGCGGCAACATTCGGATCACCCTGACCGCCCGACGAAGCGGCAGGTACCGTTGTCCCGTGATCTTCCCCAACCGTCCGCAGCGGCGACCCCTGGTAACGCGCCTGCGAGCCTGGCGGTCGACCCGAAGAGCAGCGACACTCGGCATCGAGGAACACCAACGTATGGTCCGGGCGTTGCGCCCGGCGTCCCACGATCCGGCACGAACCTACAACCGATCGACCGGAACGAGGTCTGATCGGAGACAAGTCCCCCAAGAAGGACAACGCCAAGAAACCGAGCAAGTCATTGAAGGAGAAGCGACAGGAGAAGCAGCCCAAGCATGACGAGGAGCGCCCCGGCTCCAGTCACTGACACCTGCAACGGGACTCAACCCCGACTGGTGCGGCAATGCGCCCCGAGAACTGGATACTGACCTCGATCACCTCGATCATCCGTACCCTCGTCGCGGCCACAGCCCTCTCAGCACTCCTCGCCTCTGCGTTTGCGCTCTTCGGTCGCTCCGAGATCGCGACCCCCTTCCTGTTGGCCACCGCAATCGGATTCGGACTGATCGTCGTGTCGGTCGTGTGGCGAGCGATCGTACGGGCCCATCCCGAGTCACCCTGAGGCCACGAGCATCCCGGCCGTAGGAACCATTCCGCTCCGTCAGGCGTCTGAGCACCTTTAAGCAGAGAACGGAGGCTGCAACGCCGCCGAGGGCGACCGCCTGAGAGCATCGCTACCCGGGCGTCCGTGGGACCACACCGACGACGACCTCGCGCGGTACGACTCCGCTCCGTTCGGCATTGCGGGCGGGTTCGCCTACACGCCGAGTTCGTCATCGCGGGACCACGTCGCGCCCCGGAAACGGTGTGCCGTGTACATGTCCGCTCAGAGCGCGTCGAGGAACGGTGTCATCAACGCGAGCACTTCGCCGAATCGTCGTGTGATACCGATGTGCGTGGTCCCGGGGAGCACTGCGAGCTGCGCGTTCGGCAGGAGTTCGAACATCTCCGCCACATCAGACAGCGGCGAGAAGTCGCGGTCGCCGAAGATCAGCAGGGTCGGTGTCTGGAGTGATCGCAGCTCGTCGGTCCACCCCGAGAACTCGTGCACCATGGTTGACGTCCTGGTCGCGAAGTCGTCGAAGTGAGTGGGATCAGGAGCGACCGCGTCGTAGGCATTGCGCATCGCCTGGAAATCCGCCGCCGTGGGCATGCGGTCGTCGTCGAGTGGCGCGCTCTCCCGACCCGGCGGGCGGTGCGCATCTGCGGAGGCGACGATCAGCTTGCCGACCCGCGTCGGCGCGCCGAGCGCAACCGCGTACGCGACGAGACCGCCGAGGCTGAACCCGAACAGGTCGGCTTCGGCGATCCCCAAGAGGTCAAGGAGCGCAACGACATCATCGGCTAGCGCCTCGATCGTCATCGGACGGTCAGTGTCTGCAGTGTGCCCGTGGCCTTGGAGCTCCACTGCGATCACTTGCCGGTTCGCTGCGAGGGGTTCGAGCAACGACCCGAAGTTGAGGTCGATGGTCATCAGGCCCCCGTGGAGCAATACGAGCGGGCGGCCGCTACCGCTCGTCTCGTAGTAGAGCTGCAGTCCGTTCACCGGTGCGTAGGTCATGGAAGATGTGACCCTACGCGGCCCGCGAACTGATCGCGAAGCGCCACGCGAGGCCACAACCGCGGCGAACCGAACCGCAGTTGTGGCGTTGGGCATGTTCGCCGACGGGTGACTTCGTTGCGTGCCCTCGATCTTGGCCGTGACGCGAAGGCGGAGGTTGAGGAGCAGGTAGGTACCCCTGCCAACGAGACCACGGCGTACGGATCAGGCAGTTCGGCCGGTCCGGCCTTAGCGTCGGACGGTTAGTTCATCGAGCATTGGCGTCTGGGAGGCGGTTGAGGCACTGATTCGAACCGAGACGAAGCGGGCGGGCACTGACGGAAAGTGAAGGGTGTCGGTTGTGCTGCTCGTGGGAGCGGTGACGGTGGCGACCGTGTGCCACGTGGTGCCGTCGATGGAGACTGCGATGGTGTAGCCGGTTGCTCGCAACGTTCTGACGGGTCCGGGCGGTGGCGCTTGGTTCAACGCTTGAACCAGTGGCCATTGTCGGCCCCACTGCAGGGTCGCGCTACTGATGTGAACCGGTTTGGGCAAGGTGGTGGTCAACGACGCGGGCAGGCTGACCGGTCGCCAGTCGGTCGCGGGGCTGCCGTCGACTGCGGCGAGGGGAGGCGCGCCAGGCTGCGATGAACTCGCGGACGCTCTTGCGCAACGGACCGTGTCGCTCGTCGCGAGAAGGTCGGGCCGGCCGGTGCGGAGTGTGAGTGGATGGCCTGCGGTGACGTTCCGAACGCTGGAGCCGGCCTGCACCGGCATGGGTGCGCCGCCGTCAAGCGCGACCGTCGTGTCGTGTTGGGTGATCGTGAGCGTGAAGCGTCGGCCGTGCCACGACAGCCGGTGGAGCACGACTCCGCCGATCTGGCTGGTGAGGCTGGGTGCGAGTTGCACCGCGTTGGCGTTCCACCGCAAGCCCGAGGTGCCGTAGATGAACTCCTGCAAGAAGCCGCCGATCCCGGTCATGAATGTGAAGGCGCCGCCCGTCCTTGTCTCGGAGAATTGGTCGAACACGTCACGGATGAACGGCTGCACGCTGCGTTGCATGTATACGTAGCTTGCGCACCCCGGAGTTGCGACCGCGGCTGTGTCGATCGCGTTGATCGCGTCGCTCATCGACGGTCCGTTGGGGTCTGTACGCGAGGCGTAGTAGTTGACGTTGTCTTGTGCGACGCCGGCGGCCATCGGGTAGCCCAACGGGTACTCCAAGAGGGTCGCATCGGCTTGCTTGATGAGCTGCCCCCGATATGCCGAGAACTCGGGGAGGATCCCCTGGCGAGTCTCCGAGAGCACAACGATTCTCGAAGCGATGCGCGTCCAAGCCGCGGGTACAGTCAGCCCGAGCACCCGCGCGGCCTGCGCAGCGTCGTGCAACGTCGTGATCGCGGCGGCATTTGTGTACACCTCGTCGTCGACGTTCTCGTTGTATTCGTCGGGTCCGGTCACGGCGTTGACGTGATAGCGCGCATCGGCACCCAGAGTCGCCCTCGACGCCCAGAACTTCGCGGCCCCCGAGATGACCGGCCAGCCGTATCGCGCAAGCCATCGCGCGTCGCCGGTCGCAAGGTAGTACTGCCATTGCGCAAGCGCGATGTCGGCCGTGATGTGCTGCTCGTAGAGGCCCTCAGTGAACACATCGTGAGGCGGAGGAACCTGCTCGGTGCCGTCAAGCGCGCTCTCCCACGGGAACCGAGTTCCGCGGTAGCCGGTCTGGGCGGCGTGGCGGCCCGCTGCAGCAAGTCGGTCAGATCGATACATGTTCATCGTCACAGCCAAGTCGGGATGCTGCGCGAGCAACGCCGGATACATCCAGGTTTCGGCGTCCCAGAAGATGTGCCCGTTGTAGCCGTTCGACGAGAGACCGGCGGGTGAGACACTCCAGTCGACGCCGTCGCGGACACTCGACCAGAGATAGAACTCGCTCGCGTTGACGGCTGTCGCGAGTGAGGGATCGCCCAGCACGTCGATGCGGTCGGCCCAGAGTGCGGCCCACGCGGCGGTACTTTCCTTCAGCAAGGCGTCGTAGCCGTCAGTGGCGGCGGCGCTCGCCTCACGCTGAGCCGCTTCGATTGGGATGCTGCTTTCGTGGGAAGTGACCACCGCGACGCATTTCGTGATCGCGTAACTCCGACCGGCAACCACTGGGAACGAGAACTGTTGACCGATACTCTGCGCCGTCGATCTATCAACTTCGCGCGTTGCGGCCGACACGTTTCGGCTCATCGCGACGTCGCTCGCGATCGCGGCATCGATCCCCGTGCCCACGGTGCGCACCGCTACCCAGTCCCGATGCCCGGTCGGCGTCCAGCCTTTCGCGACTTGAGTGCTCATCGTGGCCGGTGTCCCGTCGATCGCGTCAGTCACCGTTGCCGTACCGGACCATCGCGGCGAAACAACCAGTCGAACGACGCCAATATCAGGGCGGGCCCGATCGGTCGCCACTTCGTAAGTCAGGTTGGTGGCATGACCATGTGGTGAGGTCCAATCCGCGGTCGTCGTGATCACGCCGGTTCGAAAGTTGATCGATTGCCGCCAATCGCTCGTGCCGCCGCGTGAAAGCGAAAACGGCTGCCCCGCGTCGGAGAAGGTGAGGGTCGACCACGTCGGAATGTTGGCACGCACCTGCACCCCCGTTGGTTGTTGGGCGTAGAACCCGGCGACCTCCGACTCGGTAGGCACCACTCCCGCGACATAGCCCTGACCGGTCGGCGGGACCCGAACACCGAGCTCGCCGTTGCCGGTGAACGTCGGCGCGTACGTCGCACCAACGCTCCGAGCGGTCAGCGTGTAGGAACCCGTCCCGGTGGACGACACCGATGGCACCGTCTCGCCGTTCGGGGCCTTGGCGTGTCGCGCTGGACTCTTCGCGCCTTGCAAAGCGTGGATAACCACCGCCGCGCTCACCACCGCCACCGCCACGACCACCACGAGTGCCACTCGGAATCGACCCATCTCCTGCCTCTCCAACAGGCCAACGTTCAACACGAACAGGTCGCCTCGCCCAACGCGCGGGCACTATCCCATAGCACGTATCCCGAGCCTCGCACCTGGGTATCCCCGTTCGCCGGGACTGAGGCGGATGGCGATCGCAACAGCGCCGCTCAGGAGTGACGTGAGGGGCGTCATGACCCCACCGAATGCTTCAGCACACACCGCTCCGAGACGTTGGCGACAGTCGAGGTCCCGGAGCGCCAGACTCCACGCTCTGGACTATCAAGGGAGGATCGCATGGCTGATTACCTCGTGACAGCTTCGTACTCACCCGACGGCGTCAAGGGCGTGTTGAAGAGCGGCGGCTCGGCGCGAGCCGACGCGGTCAGCAAGGCAGTCGAGGGGCTTGGCGGCAAGATGCGTAGTTTCCACTTCGCGTTCGGTGGTGACGACGCAATCGTGATGGTCGAGTTGCCGGACAACGTCGCGGCTGCCGCACTAGGACTGGCCGTGGCGTCGACGGGTCTGGCGTCGGTCAAGACCACGGTGCTGCTGACGCCGGTAGAGATTGACGACGCAGCGAAGCGTCAAGTCGCATACGCGCCGCCGGGCACATAGCAGAAGCACACAACGACGATGAGGTCCTCGACATCGGGCGTCCCCAAACGCGCGTCCCATATCAACGCGGCCGGGCGATCCCTCTAACGCCGGGACTGGCCGGATGGGCCTCTTCCCCTCAACGATCTCTTGTCGCTCGAGAGCGCCAATCGTTTTGTGGCATCTCGCCGAATGCCCTGGTCAGGCCCGGCGGAATTAGGTTCTTGAACGAACCCGCTCATTCCAGAGGAGCCGGGCACCACATCAAGCATCCCCGGTGAGGACCAGACA
>CAZLEC010000332.1:0-1033 GCA_964558245.1 uncultured Burkholderiales bacterium
TGCTCAAAGGACATCTCGACGCCGTCGACGGTCTCCTGATGTTTCGTCAGGGAGCGGCGCTGGTGCTCCACGGGTCGATCCACCTGGTGCCCAGCGTGGTGTGGTCGCAGCAATTCACGGACAGCAAGTACGGCATCGGCCAGTCGCTCGCCTATGCACCGTTCATCGGCATCGGTCATCTCTTCGGGCTCCGGCAGGCCGGACCGTCGACGGCGGGAACGTTTCGCCAGTACTACGCGGATCCGCTGTGGACGGTCGCGTGCTCGTGGATCAACTGCGCCGTCACCGCCGTCACCGCGTGCTACGTCGGCAAGTGTCTGCGCGCGCTGGACGCGACGAAGGGGCAGATCATGCTGGGCGTCGTGGGCTTCGGCCTCGGCTCACCGGCGCTGACCTACAGCAGCAGCAGCTTCGCGCAACCGTTGACGGCGCTGATGTGCGTGCTCGCCGCGACGAGCCTGCTCCGATGGTCGACGAACGGTGCTTCCAATCGGTTGTTGCTCGCCGTTGCGATCGCGGGATGCCTCATCACGCGACCCGTCGAGGGCGTCGTGCTCGGGCTCGGATCCGCAGCCTTCCTCGGCCTGCGCCGAGCACACTGGTCGGCGTGGCTCTGGCCGGTGGCCGGGTTCGGTCTCGGGATCGCCATCGACCTCGTCGTCGACCAGCTGCGTTTCGGTTCGGCGTTCCAGAGTGGCTACGGCCAGGAGCGCTGGCACCCGACGATTGCGGGAGTGCTCGGACTGTCGATCAGCCCGGGTCGAGGCATCGTGTGGTACATGCCGTTCTGCATCCTCGTGCCGTGGGGTCTCGTGCAGCTGTTCAAGCGCGGCCGGTCGTTCGAAGCGTGCTGGCTCGCCGCGATCGCAATGGTGCTCTTCCTCAACGCCGCCCTCTGGGACATCTGGTGGGGCGGCTTCGACTGGGGCCCGCGACTCCTCGTGCCCGCGCTGCCGTTGGTCGCGGTGATCGCGGCATCAGCCGTCAACAGCCGCGCGACGCTTGCGTTCGCGGCGGCTTCCGTGGTGTGCGG
>CAZLEC010000332.1:1043-5458 GCA_964558245.1 uncultured Burkholderiales bacterium
TTCGTCCTGCTCCTTCCGACGGTGCTGGTCGACCTCCTCGTGGTTCCTGCGGCGTCGTCGCACGCCAACTTCCAGATGAGCAAGCTTCCGATGCTGACGGCGTGGCGCTTCGTACGGCACATCGTCCCGCGCTTCGCGACCGACCGAAACGGCATCGACGTGATCTGGGTGCGCCTGGTCCACCACGGGGGCCCGGCCGCGCTCCTCGTGCCCCTTGCGCTGTTGTCCGTCACCGCGTGGTGTTTCACTCGCGCGGTTCGCACCCCGACGACCGAGCCGGGCCCTGGCAAGATCTCCACATGGTCACCAGGTGGGACTTGATCGACGAACGTGAAGGCTCGGCCGGATTCCTGATGGTCGTCGCGCGCCGCTATCGGCTGCCCGACGGCACGCGAGGCGAGTGGGACATCTTCGGGCCCGATCGCTCGGTCGCGGTGGTCGCGATCACGCCCGGCGGCGAGGTCGTGCTCGCCCGCCAATACCGGCCCGGTCCCGACCGCATCCTCGACGAGCTGCCCGGAGGTGCGGTCGACCCGGGGGAAAGCGTCGAAGCCGCAGCACAGCGGGAGCTCCTGGAAGAGACCGGCTACGCGGGCGCGCTCGAGGTCGTCGGGCAGACCTGGCTCGCCGGCGCCGCGCGCACGCGTCGATTCGTCGCGATCGTTCGCGACGCGGCGAGGGTCGGCGAGCCGCACAACGAGGCGGGGGAGTTCTGCGACGTCGTGCTCGTGTCACTCGCCGAGTTCCGCGACCACCTCCGCGCGGGGCAGCTGACCGACGTCGACCTCGGCTACCTCGCGCTCGATCACGCGGGCCTCCTCGGCTGATCCCGCGCCGCGCACGCGCCGGCGATACGCGCTCGGCGTCTCACCGACGAAGCGGGCGAAGGCCCGGGTGAACGCGCTCACGCTGTCGAAGCCGACGTCGACTGCGACGCCCAGCACGGTGCGTCCGGGTTCGGTGAGCAGCGTCATCGAACGGAGCAGGCGGCTCTCCAGGACGTAGCGGCGCCATGTGATACCGGTGGCCGCGCCGAACTGCCGGCGGAGCGTTCGTTCGGAGACACCCACCGCGGCACACACGGCGGCGACGGTGACGTCGGCCAGGTGGTCGCGCGTGTAGTCCATGACGGCGCTCACGACCGGATCACTGCTCGTCGGCAGGCAGAGCGGGGCCTCGTGCTCGAGCCACTCGCCGGCCAGCAGCGCGAGCGCGTCGAAGAACGCGTCGGCGGTGGGGTCACTCGCGTGGCGATCGATCGGCCACCGAGTCGCGTACACCAACATCTCGCGGATCACCGGCGCCGCAGCCAGGATCCGCACCCGGTCGCCGGCGAGCGGAACCATCGCCGGCTCGAAGAACACCGACACCGAACGAACGCGCTTCAGCGTCGTGCGGTGTGCGACTCCGGCCGGTATCCACGCGGCCTGTTGGGGCGGGAGCAGGAAGTGCGCGGTGCCGGTCTCGACCTCGGCGACACCCTCGAACGCGTACTCGATCTGGTGGAGGTCGTGCGCGTGCCAGCCCGTCACGATGTCTTCGCCCTCGTAGCCGAAGCTCCCGGCCCGCACCGGCGTCCCGCCTCGCATGTCGACCATCGCGACCGGGCGGGCAACCGTCGTGGCCGCGGCGGGCAGATCTTTGGCCGGTCGCGCGGAGACGGTCACGGGCCCGATCGTAATAGTCGACCCATGAGTCGCAACCGGGAGAGTCAACGATGAACCGTGCCCACATGGAGTTCTGCTCGAGCCCGGGATGGCGGGCCATGATCGAAGAGCAGATCCTGCCGCCGGTGTTGCGCGATCACGACCTGGGCGCCGACGTCATCGAGGTCGGGCCCGGGCCCGGGTTCACGACCGACGTGTTGCGACGTCGGGTGGAGCACCTCACCGCGGTGGAGATCGACGAGGTGTTGGCCGAGCGCCTGGCGACCCGCCTCGCCGGCACCAACGTCGAGGTCGTGTGCGCCGACGCGCGTCACACCGGCTTCGAGGCGAGCCGCTTCACGGGCGCGGGCTCGTTCAACATGCTCCATCACGTGCCCACGGCCGAGGCGCAGGACGCGATCCTGACCGAGCTGGCGCGGGTGCTGCGGCCCGGCGCCGTCCTCGTCGCGGCCGACGCGGTGTACAACCCCGACCTGCTCGCGTTCCACGAGGGCGACACCTACAACCCGATCGATCCCGACGGGTTGGCCGAACGTTTGCACGACGCGGGTTTCGACCGGATCGACATCGAGCCGTTCGAGTTCGGCTGGATGTGCTTCGCACGCGCTCGCGGTGCGTGACGCGACGCAGCCCCCGGCCGGAGCCGGGGGCTGCGCACGTTCTCCACGAGGTCGCGGGTCAGATGACGACCTTGCTCCCCGGATAGAGGGTCACGACGTTGCCGGAGTTGTAACAGACCGACTCACTGAACTTCGAGCCCTTCGGTATGCCCTTGAGCGCGGCGCCCGTTCCACCCGTGACACTGCCGGTGCTGACGACCTCGGCGAGCGAGCCTTTCGGGCACTTGTTGACCTTGGGCCCGGACTTCTCGCTGATCTTCAGCAGCGTGGTGCCGGTCTTGTTCCATGTGATCGTCGCCGTGATCGCGTTGGTGTTCTTGAAGTTGATGACCTCGGTGCCTTTGCCGCCGGTCGCGGCCGGGTTGGTGCACCCGGTCAACGTGGTCGTGGCCTTGAAGGTCTTCACGTTGGTCACCGTCTTGGCGCCCGTGCACGCCGTGCCCGTTGCGGCGGAGGCTCCCTGAGCCAACGGAACTGCGATCAGCGAGCCCGCCGCCACCGCGATGACGAGCATTCGGACAGGTAGGAAACGACTCATTGAAATCCCCCTCGGAGACTCGGAATGGAAGCTAGAAGACGTACTTCGTGCCGGGCTCGAGTGAGGCAGCCGACGTCTTGGTGTTCACGCAAACGGACGCGGTGACCTTCGCGCCCTTCTTGATCACCTTCGCGGCCGCGCCGGTACCGCCGGTGACCGTGCCCGTGCTCAAGATGTGCGATGTTCCGGCCGGGCACTTGCCCTTGCTCGTCGTCGCCTTGTAGGCGATCTTCTCGACCGTCGTCCCCTTGCCGCCGGCCCAGGTGGTGGTGCTGACGAACGTCTTGAGGTTGGTCACCGACTTCCCGGAGCCGCCAGTCGCGCTGACCGGCGTACAGCCGGAAACCGTGCTGTTGCTCATCGAGACGCCGTTGACCGTCTTGGGCGGCGGCGACACCAGCTTGCTGCACGTCGCGCCGGCGGTGGCCGCCGAGGACGGCGAGGACAGCGGAATCGCCGTCAACGAACCGATCGCCACCGCGACCGCGAACAATCGAATCGGAATGGTCCTGCGCATCGAGTCTCCCCCCTGAAGAAACCTGACAACTGTGTCAGGGAAACGGTATCTCAACCCGTGCCCCGGCGCCCGTGACCGGTCGCGCGCCGAGATTCCCCCTAACGTCGTTCACCGCACGGATACCTCCGGTCGACCGGAGCAGAACGGGAGCAAAAGGACATTGCGGGGCGGGCGGCTGTGGGTATCGATCGGCGCCGCGGTGGTGACGGTCACGCTCCTCGCAGTGTTGGCCGGAAATGACCGGCATGTCGCGAGGGTGCCGACGTCGTTCGCGCAGATCCACAAGATCCAGCACGTGATCATCGTGATGCAGGAGAACCGCTCGTTCGACAACTACTTCGGCACCTATCCGGGTGCCGACGGGATCCCGATGTCGCACGGTGTGCCCACTGCCTGCCTGCCCGACCACCTCGGCAAGCCCTGCATCCGGCCGTTCGTCGATCACGACGACGTCAACGGCGGCGGGCCGCACAAGTTCGCGAACGCGAACTCCGACATCGACCACGGCAAGATGGACGGCTTCGTGCACCAGGCGCGTGACGCCGAGCCGACCTGCCGCTTCTACGGCGACCCGGCGTGCGAGGCGACGTTGCGATTGAACGTCGCTCCCGACGCCGTCGGCTACCACACCGGCAGCGATCTCCCGAACTACTGGACCTACGCCCGCGACTTCGTGTTGCAAGACCACATGTTCGAGCCCGACACCTCGTGGAGTCTCCCGTCGCACCTCTTCCTCGTGTCGGAATGGGCCGCGCGCTGCACCACCCACGACGACCCGAACTCGTGTCGCAACGTGTACGAGAGCCCCGCGCTCCCGCCGGAGGGGTCCGTGTTCCGTCGCAGCCGGCACGACCCGATCTACGCGTGGACGGATCTCACCTACCTCCTCCACCGCGCGCACGTCTCGTGGCGGTACTACGTCGCGTCGGGAACGCAGCCCGACTGCGCGAACGGC
Source organism: uncultured Burkholderiales bacterium (assembly GCA_964558245.1). GTDB lineage: Bacteria > Actinomycetota > Acidimicrobiia > IMCC26256 > PALSA-610 > JBBQER01. The sequence continues at coordinate 5,341 of CAZLEC010000332.1, forward strand.
GCGGCCGCGTGCGCGCCCGTCGCCCAGGGCGCGCAGACGCCGGGCATCTGGAACCCGTTGCCGTACTTCGACACCGTCCACGACGACGGCCAGCTCGGCAACATCCAGCCGGTGAGCC
>CAZLEC010000333.1:0-5457 GCA_964558245.1 uncultured Burkholderiales bacterium
TACCGGCGAAAATGGTGCCCGGTGACCATGGCGGGCGCCGCCGGCGGCTCGAAGGTGCCGGCGACCTCGTAGACCCCGAGATGGTCGAACTCGGGGAGCACTCGGGGGAGGTCGTCGCGGTCGCGGTGCACGTTGCGCCACCACGTGGCCCGCTCGACGCCCTCGAGCGCCAGCACCTCCGGCACCCGGCGGACGGCGTAGTCCTCGAGCGGCATGTCGGTCATCTCGAGGTACAACCCGGCCGTGTGGCGGTCCTCCACGGCCCGAGGCTACCGATGCGCCTCTGGACCACACGCCGTGTGGTTCACAGACGCCTCTAGAAGGGGCGGCCGGGGCGGCAGAGGAGTTGGCTGGCGCCGACCGCGAGCAGGGTGCCGCCGCGTGCCCACACCCGGCTCTCGCAGGCGATGAGCCCGCCGCTCGCGCTCGGTGCGTGGGCCCACGCGTACAGCCAGGGCTCGGTGGGCTCACCGCGGTGGAACGCGACCGACAGGTCGATGCTGGGCGCGATGTACTCGCTCCGCACGTGGAGCCGGCACACGGCGGGCCAACCGAACGTGTCGAGCAGGATCACCGAGCGACAGGCGTCGAGCCACGCGTCGTCGAATGTCGAGCGGGGCACGTACCGGTACCAGCCGCCCGCCTCCGGTGCGGTGGGCGGCCGGTTCTCCCAGTCGTCGACCCAATGCACGGGACGCTCGTCGAAGTTGTCCCAGAACTTGAACATCGGACCGTCGGTCGCGCCGGCCGCGGCGAGTCGCTCCCGAACGGTTGGCAACGACTCCGGCTCGGGCACCTCCGGCATCTCGGACGTGTCGTGCTCCAGACCGTTCACGTCGCCGATCCCCCACACCATCGCGTCGAAGATCGGCTGACCTCGCTGGGTCATCGAGACGCGGATCGACTCGGCCCGCTTCGCCTCGCGCAGGGTCGTGACCTCGAGATCGACGTCGTGGTCGAAGTCGGCGACGCCGAGGAAGTGGCCGACGAGGGTCGCGGGCCGGTCGAAGCGCGAATGCGCACCGGCCGCGCGCAACGCGATCGACGCGACGTAGCCGCCGTTGGGCCCCCAGATCTCCCAATCGCGCGCCATGCGAGCCGTGTAGTGGCCGTCGCCGCCCGTGACCGCGGTGTCGGTGCTCAGATCCCCCATGCGAGCGCCAAGCTACGCGCTCGCCGCCCGGCGCCGCCGGGATATTCGGGCGGCGGCGGGCCTCACTCCGCCAGGCGGCAGTAGCTGTCGACGCCCAGCACGGTCATCGTCCGACCGAGTGCGAGCCATGCGCCGATGCACACCGTGAGGTCGAGGATCTCGGCGTCGGTGTACTCGGCGTGCAGCTGCTCGAAGAAGTGATCGTCGATGGCGCGGTGGTCGAGCGCGAACCGCTCGGCGTACTCGATCGCGAGCCGCTCGCGCGGCGAGTATCCGGGGTAGGTGCGCCATTCGGAGACGTTCGCGAAGTCGGATTCGGTCATCGCGTCGGCGGTGCCGGCCGTCTTGCGCCACTGCTGGCAGATCGCGCAGTCGTTGATCTGGGCGATGCGCATGCGCGCGAGCTCGCGCACGCGCACCGGAAGAATGCTCTGCTCGTACACCGCGTGACTCAGTGTTCCCGCGCCGATCCCCATCTCCGGCCGCAGCTTCCACATGCGGACCTCGGGATCGCTCCTGCCTTCGGGAATCTCGATGCGCGGCATCACGCGTTCCTAACTGTCGATACCCAGTACGGCGATGGGATTCGTGCACGCCATGCGCCTGATCTCCGCCTCGGTGAGTCCTTCGGCGAACAGCGCGTCGGCGTAGGTCTGCAGACCGGCGGCCGGGTGGGGGTTCACCTGCTGGCCGAAGTCGGTGCCGAGCGTCACGCGGTCGACGCCAACGGCGCGGATGGTCTCGACCATCTGCCCGACGCTCTTGGTCGCGAGGGCGCCGATGCATGTCATCGCGCACAGCTCCACCCACGCGCCGAGCTCGGCCAGCTCGCGACACTGCGCGGCGTCGAGCTTCGGGCCGGCGAGATCCTCGGTGGCATGGGTGAGCACCACCGGCGCGGCGCTCGCCATCGCCTTGGTGACCGCGTAGTGCTCGGCCGCGCTCACGTGACCGGTCGCCAGCACTGCGCCGTGCTCACGTACCAGTGCGAGCACTTCCTTGGTCTCGGGGAGCAGCTCGCCGTCGGCGTCGATCACGACGATGCCCGGACCGGGTATGCCGAGCTGGGCCGCGACCCCGTTCTCGAAGTCTTGGCGGCTGCTCAGCGTCGGCAGCCACACGATGCGGGCGCCGAGACCGAGGGCGACCTCGACCGCGGCGGGGTTCACGCCGCCCACTTCCCGGTCGCAGCAGATACCGCCGAACACCGAGATCGCGTCGCCGACGTCGTGTTGCACGGCCCACGCGAGCGACGCGGTGGGAGAGTCGTGCGACTTCAGCACGATCGCCCGGTGCCCCGCGGCGGCGGCCTCGCGTGCCGCCTCGAACGCATCGACCGAGCGCGCCCGGTGCGGATCCGGACCGAAATGACAGTGCAGATCGGCGGCTCCGGCCAGGTCGACGCTCATCGGCGGCGAGCCTAGTGACCACCATGCGGCTGCGATCTCCCGCCCTCGCCCTCGACGCGGCGTCGTTTCTCCGGCCGGGCCTCCGGATCTGCGCCTTGGTCATGCGGCTGCGACCTGCGGCCCTCGATCGCCCGGGTGACCTCGACTCACAGACCGGGCCTCCGGATCTGCGCCTTGGTCATGCGGCTGCGACCTGCGGCCCTCGATCGCCCGGGTGACCTCGACTCACAGACCGGGCCTCCGGATCTGCGCCTGGCCCGCCTACGATCTGACACCCATGTCAGGTCTCGCCAAACGCTCGGTCCCCGCGCCCGGTCAGGCGCCGCTCGTCGCGCCCAACGCGGCCGCGCTGTTGCGGCGCAACGCCCGGGAGTTCGGCGACCGGACCGCGATCAAGTTCGGCGACCGCACGTGGACGCACGCGGAGTACTACGAGGAGTCCTGCCGGTTCGCGGCGTTGTTCCTCGAGCGGTTGCCCGCGGACGCTCCCCGCCACGTGGCCGTGCTGCTCGACAACACGCCCGACTATCTCTTCGCATTCGGTGGTGCGGGCCTGATCGGCGCCGGCGTCGTGGGCCTGAACCACACGCGGCGCGACGAGCACCTCCTGCGCGACGCGCTCCACACCCACTCCGGGCTGGTGATCACCGAGCCGCGCCACGAGGCGTTGTTGGCCCCGATCGCCGATCGCCTGCCGCCGATCCTGTCGTCCGGCCGGTTCGCCGACCCCGGCGATGCCGCGCCGGCTCTCGGCGAGTCGCTCACCGACGCGTTGGCGGCGCACGCCGACGCGGCCGATCCCGGTCTCGACCCCGACATCGACTCGATCTGGGCGTTGATCTTCACATCCGGAACCTCCGACGCGCCGAAGGCGGTCATCTGCTCGCAACGACGACTGCTCGTGACGGGCAACCGCATGACGATGATCATGGACATCGGGCCCGCCGACGTCGGCTACGTCTGCATGCCGCTGTTCCACTCCAACGCGGTGCAGGTCGGCTGGGCGCCGTCGTTGGTCGCGCCGTGCGCGGTCGGGCTCGGCCGCCGGTTCTCGGCCTCGCGGTGGCTCGCCGACGTGCGTCACTATGGCGCCACGTACTTCAACTACACGGGCAAGCCGCTCGCGTACCTGCTCGCGCAACCCGAGCGTCCCGACGATGCCGACAACACGTTGCGCGTGGCCTTCGGCAACGAGGGATCGCCGGAAGTCGTCGACAGCTTCTCGCGCCGGTACGGCGTCGACGTGATCGACGCCTACGGCGCAACCGAGGGCGGCGTCGCGGTGAACCGCGACGTCGACATGCCGCCCGGTGCGTTGGGGCACGCGCCGGATCACGTGCAGGTCGTCGACGACGACGGCAAGGAGAAGGCCCGCGCCGACCTCGACGAGCGCGGGCGCGTGCGCAACGCCGAGGAGTGCGTGGGCGAGATCGTCAACACGCAGGGCGTCGGTCCGTTCGAGGGCTACTACAACAACGACGACGCGACCGCGAAGACGACTCGGTTCGGCTGGTACTGGTCGGGTGACCTCGGGTACAAGGACCGAGAGGGCTTCTTGTACTTCGCCGGCCGCAACGCCGACTGGATCCGGGTCGACGGTGAGAACTTCCCGGCCGGCCCGATCGAAGAGGCGTTACGGAAGGCGCCGGGTGTGGTGCTCGCGGCCGTCTACGGCGTTCCCGACGACCAAGCCGGCGATCAGGTGATGGCCGGTCTCGTGCTCGGTGACGGCATCGTGTTCGACGCCACGGAATTCGCGCGATGGCTCGACGCACAGGATGCGATCGGTCCCAAGTGGCGGCCGCGGTACGTGCGCATCCTTCGCGATCCGCCGACCACCGGCACCAACAAGATCGTGAAGCGCACGCTGGTGCACCAGAAGTTCCGCGCCGACCGCCTCGACGGCGACGAGTGCCACGTACGGGAGCGGGGCGAGACCGAGTTCCGCCCGTTCACTCCGACCGACGAGTCGGTGTTGCACGCGTCGTTCGTGCGCTACGGGCGCGAACGGTTCTGGGATCTCTAGGCGTGGATCTCTCGTTCACTCCCGAGGAAGAAGCGTTCGCGCAGGAAGTGCGCGAATGGTTGGCTGCTCACGTGCAAGTACCCGACCGTTTCGAGACGATCGCCGACGAGGTCGAGTTCGGGCGCAAGTGGCAGGCCGAGCTTGCCGGCGGCCGTTGGGTCGGCATCCACTGGCCCGAAGAGTACGGCGGCCGCGGCGCGTCGCCGGTGCAGGTCGCGATCTTCAACATGGAGTACGCGCGATCCCGCGCGTTGCAGCCGATCAACCGGGTGGGTATCAACCTGGCCGGCCCGACGTTGCTCGCGCACGGTACCGACGAGCAGAAGCAGCGATGGCTGCCGGCGATCCTCGCGGCCGACGAGATCTGGTGCCAGTTGTTCAGCGAGCCCGACGCGGGCTCCGACCTCGCGTCGCTCTCGACCAAGGCCGTGCGGGTCGACGACGGCTGGCTCCTTTCCGGCCAGAAGGTGTGGACCTCGTACGCGCAGTTCGCGCGGTGGGGAATCTGTCTCGCCCGCACCGATCCCGACGTGCCGAAGCACAAGGGCATCTCCTATCTCGTGGTCGACATGCAGTCGCCCGGCATCGAAGTCCGACCGCTGGTGCAGCTCACGGGCGATGCAGAATTCAACGAGGTGTTCCTCGACGAAGTGTTCGTCGCCGACGATCAACTCGTCGGCGCGCTCCACAACGGGTGGGCGGTGGCCAACACGACACTCGCCCACGAACGCGGAACGTCATTCCCGTTCAAGGAGCAAGTGGTGCACGAGGTCTACCTCGACGAGCTGTGGCAACTCGCGGCCGCGGCCGACGAGCTCGACGACGTGCACATCGCCGACGCGCTCGCGCAATCGTTCGTGGAGCTCCGC
>CAZLEC010000334.1:0-5446 GCA_964558245.1 uncultured Burkholderiales bacterium
ACTCGAGGACGACGCGTAGTCGGTCCTCTGCGACGCGACTGAGCTGATCGTGCAGCGACGTGTCGATCATGGCTACGCCGCCCATGGCACCCATGGCGCCGCCGATGTCCAGCGCCGGAGCCGCGACCGGGACGACGACGACGAAGCGGACGCTCCGGTCTGCCTCGATCACCCGTCGTAGGTGCGCGCTCAGAGCCAGCCCGCCCAAGGTCTGGTTGGCGACCACCAAAATCGATCCCACGTCGCCATCCTCCCGACTCTTTGACCCTACACATCCAAGTTGCCGATCTACGCGCAAGTGTCGGGCCTTCTGCCTGAGGCATGGTGTCGACGATGAAGCACGAGAGCGATCAAGATCGACTCTCGAGCGAGGCGAGACGACGACTTCAGGACGGATCGACCCGGGCGGCATCGTCACGAACCGGTTTCTCTGGCCGACGGCGCCGAGGGTACGCATGCTTCGCGGCGCGCTACGACGGCGTGAGCAAGGTTGCACTCGACGTTCCTGACTCCGAGACATGGACCGTCACGCCTCTTGATCGAAAGTCCCAACGACGAGTAACCAAGCTGCTGTAATGATATAACAAGTGCTGATTATTATGGCTATTGCCACAATATAGAGACCGGGCAGGTACCCAAAGAAGAATAGTGCCGCACCGACCATCTCGGCCAAGTGTACGACGGTTCCGCCAACCATACGGGAAAGTGTAAGACCACTACCCATTCGAAGGGCTTGGGCGTAGCCTCTGGCGAAAACGGCCGCCGAAACGCCAGAGACCACGAACAGTTCTGCGCCTATTGAGTGGTGGTTTTGAGCTCCCATGAGTACGAGCGCACAGCGCATGAAGACCAGTGCCAACCCGGTTAGTGTGTTTATCGCTCGATAACGATGGGTTGCGTCGATAGCAATTGCTTTGAGGTTGAGCGACATTGCCACAAAAACCAAACCGGTGAGCGTGACCGCGCCCGTTCCGACGAGAATAAAAAAGTCAGTCCATTGCCCCGGTTTGAAAATATCGGCTGCGGCCACGACCAAAATTGTAACAAGTTGGTTCGGCGCCACCTCTGACCGTCGTTCGGGGACGGCCCGTTCCGGCCGCTCTCGGCCCGCCGAGCTGAGGGCCCGGGAGGCGGTGTGCCGATGGGATCTGGGGCGACCTCCGAGGATGCGCCTACAGGCCCTGCGGCCGGGGACCGATGAGAAGTTGTGTCAGCTTTGCTCGACGACGCGGTTGGTGCGCCCTCGGCGACTGCGGCGCGTCCCGGCTCGGTCCTCGGGTCGGCGCTCGCCGCTCGGGTGGACGAAATCTCGCACCGCGTGCTGGTGATGTGGCGGGAGCGTTCGCCGGCGGCTGCTTCGACGGCGACCGCCCGCGTGGAGGAGGACATCCTTTGGACCACGTCACTATCGACTGGCGCGTTGGTCGAATACTTCTTGCACGGTGAGTCGCAGAGCCGCGAACAGGCTCACGCGATCGCCGCGACAGGAAAGGCGCCGTTGCGAGACACCATCGCGCTGGCTGAACTGACGAAGCTGTATCTGTACTGGCGGGAGATCACGATCGCGACGCTCACCGAGGAAGCGCGCCGACTCCGGACCGGCGTACACGAACTCGAGTACGCGTTGGCGGTTGTTCGTGGTGCATCGGACCGCAGCGTCGTGCAGATGACCAAGCAGTTCGATACCGAACGCACGCGACTGCAGGACGAGCTGTCGGCGGAGCAGGCGCGGCTCTCGCATCTCGCCTACCACGATGCACTGACCGGGCTTCCGAACCGGCGGCTGTTCTTCGACCGTCTTTCGCATGCGTTGCACGTGCGTCGACGTGAGGGCGGCGACATCGGGCTCTTGTTCATCGACGTCGACTCCTTCAAAGCCATCAACGACCGACACGGCCATCGTGTTGGCGATCAAGTCCTCGTCACTGCCGCGCAACGACTCGTTACCGCAGCACGAGCGAGCGACACCGTCGCGCGTATCGGTGGCGACGAGTTCGTCATCCTGTGCGAGCGGCTGGATCACGCAACCCGGAACCTCGTGGCGTTCGCCCAACGCATCCGCGCGGAAGTATCGACCGGCGTGACGACGGACAAGGAGATCCTGCACGTCAGCGTCAGCATCGGTATCACAACGGCATCCGCCGATGAAGATGCCGACGAGCTCATCCGTCAGGCCGACGGCGCCATGTACGTCGCCAAACAACGAGGACCGGGCAACCACCACATCTGGGATGCTCGCCCGACAGCCGGTTCAGGTGGCGTAGGTACACCGGGCCCAGACCGTCTTGCCTGAGCGTTCTCGTCGTAGTCCCCACTCGTCGGCCATCGCCGCCACCAGTGTCAGACCTCTTCCGCCGGGGCGTCCGCCACGCACGGTGCGTCGACCTCGCGGATACGAACGCTTTCTGAGCGTGGATCGCCGTCGGTCACCTCCACGGTTACCTCGCCCGGTTGCCACGAAACCGTCGGCGTGACGGGCTCGGTCCCGTAGACGACGGCATTCGTCACCAACTCAGTCACGATGAGGGCCAACCGCGCGTTGAACTCGTCGTCGAGTTGGCGTTCGGTAGCGACCGGTTCGAGCGACCGTCGGGCACGCGCGGGGGCGCGGGGGTCGTGGGGGAGCGACACGACAAGGCGGTCGACAGCCGCCGGTCGCGCCGCGTGCGTGCTCGGTCGATTTCGAGAGGGGTCGCCCTGAGAAGACGCCATGTCGCCATTGTTCGTCTCCCGACCGGCGGCGAGTAGGGACGAACAACCGGAAGGCTCGCTTCGTTGGTCCCATCGCGTCGAGGCGCCGCGACCTCGGGCTCCCGTCGAGGGTGTACGGTCGACTTCTGCATTGCTGAAGCGACGCCTGCTTCGGGTCGGCCGATGAGCGTCCAGCTGCCGCGGACGATCTTCGCTGCGACGACCTTCCTGGCCCATACGCCTCTTCTGCGAGCCTCTTTGCGGAGGTGACCGAGAAGCGTGACCGACTACCGCTATTGCGTGCGAGGCGAGATCGACCTCGCGGCTGCTCCCCCTTTGCGCCGATCTGGAACGGGTGATCGGCAGAGACGGGGGCGACCTCGTTGTGGACTGCACCGAGATGACGTTCATCGACTCGACGGGCGTCCATGTGCTGCTGGAGATCGAGATGGCGCTCAAAGCTCTCGGGCGAACCATGCTGGTCGCGAACATCCAGCCCGCACCGCTTCGCGTCTTGGAGATCCTCGGCCTGACCAGCTTGCTGAGGGACTCCCGCCGGTGAAGTCGTCGACCCGAGATAGAAGCGGTCCCTATGGCTGAGAGAGCTTGGTCAGCCGCCTGAACGAGCGGTGAAGCTCGCACAGGCACAGGGGCGGGTTTCGGTGCAGGCCGATTGCACGCTCGATGAGGCGCTCGTGCTCATGCAGCAGCGTGCGGCCGACACCAATCACTCCGTCGACGAGATTGCGGATGCCGTTGGCAAGCACCAAATCTGGTTCCGCTAGGTGTGTTGTCCATCCAAATGCCATGTTTGCCGAGACCCGCAGCGCGACGTGAAGCGCGTTCAGGACGGAACGGTGGCTGCGGCGCGGATCCGGTCGAGCACAGGCTGGAGGTGGCGTAGGAATTCGCGCGGGTTCTCCTGCATCGGGAAGTGGCCGACACCGGGCATGACGGCGTGCGTGGAGCCGGCAATCCCTTCGTGGGCCTGGACGCCCATCTCGGTGGTCGCGCTCCAGTCGTATTCGCCACTGAGGATGTGGACCGCACAGCGGTTCGTGTCGATCTCGCCGGCACGTTCGCGCAGGTCGTATTCAGCGACGTAGTAGTGGAGGTCGCCGAGGAACGCGGGTGGCCAACCGGCCGAGTAGACCTGCGACACCTCCTTCACGTAGGCCTCGGGTGACCCCGGCGCGCACAGGCTCTCCATGAGACGCGCCTTGGACTGGTTGCTGACTTGCGGGTGCCAGAAGCCCAACGCCGTTTCGCCGAGCTCGCCGCCGATGAAGAGGCTGCCTTCGAGCGAGATGACGGCGCGGAACACATCGGGGTGGTGGAGCGCGAGGTCGAGGGCCAGGAGACCGCCGACCGAGCAACCCATGAACACCGGTCGCTCGAGCTCGAGGGCGGCACCGAGCGCGACGGGCACCTGGCGGAGGAACTCGCCCCGCAGCTGGTACTCCTCCTCCCACCACCGCCTCTCGACGGGAGGGATCGACTTGCCGTGGAAGGGCAGGTCGTACGCGATCAACTGGAAGTGCTCGGTGATCTCGGGTACTTCGAAGAGGTGCCGCCACTGCAGGCCATGGGCGCCGGCCGTGTGTTGGAGGAGCAACGGGATGCCGCTCCCCGCCTGCTCGTAGTAGATGCGATGGTCCACGCCACCGAGGTCGAGGTGGATGTAGCGCCCGACCGGGCTGTCATGGCGAGGCAGTGACCCGCGCTCCTCGGCAACCGCACCGGGTGCCACGACCGGCGGACGCAACAGCTCGATGGTTCGTTCGACGGCGGGCAGGTACTGCCAGTACCGGACCGGGTCGGCGTCGACGCGGAGCAGGCCGGCGGTCGCGAAGGGAACGACGCCGGTCGCGAAGCGCGGAGGCACCGCCTCGAGCAGAGGTGTCCAGGCGTCGATCGGTCCGCCGATCGAGACGACATCGGGGCCGGCCTCCGGAACGCTCGGTTCGATCGCGCCGTCGGTCACCGTGAAGCCGGTCACCACGTCACCGATGGTGACGCGTATGCCGCCCGTCCAATAACGAACCGCGAGACGCAGCTCGCCGTCGATAGCGGCTCTTTCGGCCAGCGCGTCGGTGTTGGGCGTCATGCTGCGGAATTTACCGGGACTCAGACAGGTACTTTCCTTGCCTCAGACCGCTGGGAGTGTGTCGGCTATCTCGCGAAGCTTGTTCTTCAGGATCTTGTCGAGGGTGCCGAGCGGGAACTCGTCGACGACGTACACCGCACGCGGCACTTTGAAGTCGGCGAGTTGCGAGCGGCACGCCTCGATGATCTGGTCTTGCAAGACCTCGGCCTCGGGTGCCGCCGGTGTCGTGATCACGAAGGCGACGACGACTTCGTCGAGGAAGTCGTGGTGCTTGCCGACGACCGCGACTTGCCCGACGCCGGCCACGGCCGACGCGATCTCCTCTACTTCTCTCGCGGAGACGTTCTCGCCGCCAACCTTGAGGAGGTCCTTGTCGCGCTCTCGATAGAAGAGGTTGCCACCTTCACCGAGCACGACCATGTCGCCGGTCTTGAACCAGTCGCCCTCGAACGCCTTCGCGTTCGCTTCCGGATTGTCGAAGTACTCGAGGAACAACTGGATGCCGCGCGTTCCTCGCAACCAGAGCTCACCGGTCTCGCCCTCCCCGCAGAGCTCGCCCGTGTCCCGATCCACCACCGCGAACTCGTAGCCGGGAGTGACATGGCCCATCGATCGCTCGGGGAGGCGGTCGGCGGGCCGGCCGTTGGT
>CAZLEC010000335.1:0-5441 GCA_964558245.1 uncultured Burkholderiales bacterium
CAGGCGATCCTGGTGAACGCGATCGCACCCGTCGGTGCGACGAAGCGTGACCGTGAGGTCGCCGAGATCCTGGAGAGCATCTGGTTTACCGCGCTCGTCGGGTGGGCGATTGGTGCCGATACGGACGCCCATATCGGCGAGCTCATGCGCCGGTCGGTCCGCCTCCTGCTGCCCGCGCGCTGACACCGGACTGCCCGTCCGGGGCCCCTCGGCCGCAGGGAAAACCAAGGTTTGCGCGACCGAGGTTTTGGGAAACCCCCTGGTAACGCAACGCTCGGGCCGTCCGCGCCCGAGCCGGAGTTGGGGGGACCATGAAGTCGCCAAGGTTGCACCGCAGGTTCGGAGTCTTCGTCGCCGTGCTGGCGGTGCTCGCACCGGTCACGTTGATGGCCCAGCCGGCATCGGCTTTCCCGCCCGGCGACTCCGTCATCGCGTTCAACTACATCGTGAAGGCGACGGCGACCATCAAGAAGGCGAACCTCACGATGAGCCCGCCGCCCGGCATGTTCAAGGGGCAGGTCGACCTCGACAAGGGCAAGCTCGTCGGCAGCATCTACATCCCGCCCACCAGCTTCACGCAGACGATCGGCGGGCCGCTCTCGGTCACCGCGACTGCGGCGATCGTGTCGACCAAGCCGGTGACGGGAACGGTGAAGCTCGCGAACTTCAAGATCACCGCGACGTCGACGTTCAACATCCGCATCCTCACGATGTACGTCGACACGCCGGCTCCGCCGACGATCACGCTGCCGGGCCTGCCGGGCATGCCGCCGGTCACGATCACGGTGCCGACCCTCCCGGTGCCGAAGGTCAACCTCGTCGGCAACAACTGCGTCACTGCGTCGCCGATCTCCGTGACGATGAGCGGGATCGCGCATATCGGTGCCGCGTCGACGTTCAGCGGAACGTTCTCGATCCCGAAGTTCAAGTCGTGCAGTCTCGCGACGGCGCTGTTGAACCAAGAGGTTCCGGGTCCGGGGAACACGTTCAGCGCGACCGCGACCCCGCCGCCCGACTGAGCCGTTCCCTAGACGTCGCCGGGCTGATCTCGGGCCAGCGTCTCGAGGCTCCTCGACAGGAGCCTCGAGACGTGCATTTGGCTCACGCCGATCGCTTCGGCGATCTCGGCTTGCGTCATGTCTTCGAAGTAGCGCATGTACATGACGCGCTGCTCGCGCTCCGGTAGGCGGTGCAGAAGGTCGAGCAGCGTCGCCCGGTCCTCGACCGACGCGAACTCCGAGTCGGCGCCGCCGAGCACGGCGTCGGCGTCGGTGCCGCTCGCCGAGATGTCGAGTGACGTCGGCCGGTAGCGGTTCCCCGCGTCGAGCGCCTCGAGCACGTCTTCGTCGCGCACGCCGGCCGCGTCCGCGATCTCACCGGCGGTCGGCGAGCGGCCGAGCTGCTGGCTGAGCTCCGAGATCACCGTCCCGATCCGGAGGTGCAGGTCTTGCACGCGTCGGGGCACGCGCACCATCCAGCCCTGATCGCGGAAGTGGCGGCGCAGCTCGCCGATGACGGTCGGGATCGCGAACGCCGCGAACGGCGTGCCCCGGTCGGGATCGAATCGCTCGACGGCCTTCAGCACGCCGAGCATTGCAACCTGTTCGAGATCGTCGAGTGGCTCGCTGCGGTTCGCGAAGCGTCGCGCCAGCGCGCGGGCGAGGTGCGAGTGTTGTTCGATCAGGTGATTGCGCAGGCGGCGATCGTCCGTGCGCCGGTACTCGCGGAACTCGTCGATGAAGTCGGGCGGCTGGGGTTCGTTCGAAGGATCGTCGCTCGGCGCGCACTCGCCGGCCGACGGGCTCACGTTCGTCCCCGCTTGACCAGCCGGAAGCGCCGCATGCCGTCGCGCTCGAAGATCTCGTGCTCGTCGGCCACGGCCCCGATGATCGACTTGCTGAGCTGGCTCACGTCGATCGGCTCGTCGCGGGCGCCGCACGCTCCTTCGATCTCGACGAGACCGGGAGTGCCGACGTAGCGAAGGGTCAGGGCGCTGTCGAGGGCGTCTTCGCCGATGAGCGCATACGTGAGCTCGTCGACCGCGATGCGCAGGTCGTCGATGTCCTCGATCGAGAGCCCGGCCCGGGCGCCGGCGTCGGCGGCGGCCAGCCGCACGAGCCGGAGGTACTCCGGCCGGGCCGGGACCGTGAGCGATACCGAACCATCGTCGACACGGTTCGAATTGCTCATTGCGAAGCTCCCATCAAGGACCGGATCCGGCTTTCGTGTTCCGAGGTTTACACCGGTCCACACCCGGGTACCCAGGAGTTGGCCCCCCCAAAAGCCGCCGCGGTCGGCGAGACGGATCCATCCCCGCCCGGTGCCCGTCTCGCCCCCGCGGTAGCTCTTTCGGCCGGTCTGCTCGGATCAGTCGAGCGCGTCCGAGAAGATCACCCACACGACTTTCCCCGCCCCGTTGGTGTCGACGCCCCAGCGATCGCCGAGCGCCTCGACCATGAGCAGCCCTCTGCCGCCGGCGGCGTCGGTCGTGACTGCACGCGCGACGGGCAGTTTCCGAGACTCGTCGGCGACGCCGACCACGAGATCGGATCCCTCCGTTCGGAGCGACAGCACCGGGGCCGAGCACGCGTGCACGATCGCGTTGGCGAGCAGCTCGGTCGCGACGAGTTGCACCGACTCGATGCGCGCCTCGTCGACGTCCCATTCGCGCAGCGTTTGCGCCACGAAGCGCCGGCCGGCACCGAGGCTCGCCACGTCCGGTGCGAGCTGCATGCGAGCTTCTCTCGTCGACCTCAATCGCTGACCTTCGTCACGGCGGACGCGGGCGGCCCGGACGGTCCTAGGCCGTCGACCAATGATGGGGGGCCGGTCGCGTGTACGGCATCGTCACGACGCTTCGCGCACGGAGAATTCGCCGATCACGCCGCTGATCTCGAGCACGCGGCGGCATGCGGTCGAAGGATTCAGCAGCAACAGCTCGCCGCCCGCGCTCAGCGCCGCGCTGCGGGCCTTGAGGAGCTCCCGAACGCCGGAGGAGTCGATGAACCCAACCGCCGAGAGGTCGACGACACCCGTGCCGCCGGAGTTGCCGACGAGGGTCTCGAGCTCCTGGCCGAAGCGGCCCGCGACGGCGAGATCGATCTCGCCCGACACCGACAGCACGAGCCGGCCCTCGCGTTCGGACTGTTCGAAGACGACGTCCCATTCGCTCATCGGGCTCCTACGGTACGCGAATCCGGCTCGATCTGGACGACAACCACCGCGAGATCGTCCCGGGGCTCGGTCGGGCCGTAGTCCCTGACGGCGGCGAGGATCTCGTCGGCGACGTCGTCGACGTCGGGACCGGCCCGCCGGATCACGTCGACGAGGCGGTCCTCTCCGAACAGCGGCTCGTTGCGATGGTGCACTTCGGTGACGCCGTCGGTGTACAGCACCACGAGGTCGCCCGGCGCGAGCGCAACGGTCTGCTCGACGAACGCGAGCTGCACCGGCATGCCGAGCAGCGGACCCGAGCTCGTCGCGACCTCCACGGTGCCGTCGGCCCGGCGGATGATCGGTGGCGGATGGCCGCCGCATCCGATCGAGAGCTCCGCACCCGTTTCGCCGGGGCGCAGCAACGCGCAGCACACCGTGCAGAATTCGCCGTGGCCCTCGCCGACGAGCAGGGTCTCGTGCAGCGACGTGAGCAGGCGGCTCGGTGAGCGTTCGTGGAGCGCGAAGCCGCGCACCGTGTGGCGCGCCAGCCCGGCGATCGCGGCGGCTTCCGGTCCTTTGCCGCTCACGTCGCCGATGACGAACCACCAGGCGCGCTCGTCGACTTGGAACACGTGGTAGAAGTCGCCGCCGACCTCGTTGCCTTCGCCGGCCGCCTGGTATCTCGCGGTCACGCGCGCGCCGGGGATCACCGGGAGCGACGGCGGGAGCAGACTCGACTGCAACGCGCGAGCGACGTGATCGCGTTCGGAGTACAAGCGGGCGTTGTCGATCGCCAGGCCGACGCGGCGCGCGAATTCTTCGGCGAGCGCGAGATCCGCTTCGCCGAACTGGCGGCCCGACCCTGACGACACGAGGGTGAGCGCGCCCAGCACTCGCCCGCGAGCTTGGAGCGGCACGCACATGTACGACGCGAAGCCGAGCTCCTTGACGATCTGGTAGTGCCGGTCGTCGTGAGTGATCGCCCGCATGAACTCGTCGGTGATCGATGCGGCGACCTCGGGCCGGCCGCCGCGCAGCACGCCGGCGGCCGGGTTGGCGCCCAACGCGTCGGGCGCGTAGTGCGCCTGCAGCTCCGCGGTCAGGTGCGCACGGCCGGGATCCGCGTGCACCACCGCCAGGCGGCGTACGCCGCGTTCCTCGGCGACGTCGATCATGCAGAGGTCGGCGAGGAACGGCACGCACAGCTTCCCGAGTCGTTCGAAGCTTTCGGGGTAGTCGAGCGAGAGCGACAACACCGCGCTCGTCTCCGCGTAGAAGCGTTGCACCTCTTCTGCCCGCCGCCGCGCCGCGATCTCCACTTCGGCCGCGCGGAACAGCCGTGCGATGTCGAGCACGATGCCGGCTTGGGCCGCGATGTCGGCGAGCAGTTGCTCGTCGGTGGCGGTGAAGCGGCTGGGGTCGGTGTGGGCGAGCAACATGGCGCCCACGACCTCGCCGCTCCGGGAGCGCACTCCCATCACGATGCAGCTGCGCAACGGCGGTTCGGGCGCCGGCAGCACCGCGTCGAGCGTGTCGACGTAGCGAGGGTCGATCGTCGCGTCGTCGAGACGGAAGGGCGCCGGGCGTTCGAGTGCGGGGGCGAGCAAGAGCGCGTCCGCGTGAACGGCGACACCGAGCGACGAGTCGCGGCGCCGCCCGGAGACGGCGCGCACCAGGAACGGCCCGTCGGGCTCGTCGGCGTCGACGCGGAGGAACGCGGCCATCGAGGCGCCGGCGAGCTTGCGCGCCGCACCCGTGACGGTCTTCATCACTTGGTCGGCGTCGAGCTCCCCGAGCAGCGTCGCGCCGATGTCGCGCAGGATCTGCGCGACGGCGAGGATCCGGCGCAGATCGTCTTGCGTGAGGCGAGGCGCCGTCACGTCGAAGGCGATGCTGATGACCCCGGAGACATTGCCCGCGTCGTCGAACACCGGCGACGCGACCGAGTGCAGCTCCACGCTCGTGCCGTCGCGCCGGTCGACGTGGAACTCACCCTCCCAACTCTTGCCCGCGAAGATCGCCGTGCCGATCTCCGACACCAACTCCGGGGCGATGGGAATCATCAGGCGTTTCGCGTCCTCGCCCACGAGGTGGTCGGCGTTGCGGCCGTACAAGATCTCGCAGTAGGGATTCGCGAACAGCACGACGCCGGCGAGGTCGGTCACCATCACGGCCGCCTGCACCCGATCGAGGAGTTGCGACTCGAGGGCAACCCGGCCCCGCGTCGAACCGCCGCTCGTCATCGCCTCAGTAAACCATCGGCGGGTGTCAACCGACATCCGGCG
>CAZLEC010000336.1:0-5421 GCA_964558245.1 uncultured Burkholderiales bacterium
GGGCCGCATAGTCGCCGCGCGTCGAGACCTTCACCCCTCCATGCTCGCGCGTCGGACCCGAGCCCGCTGGCACGGAGGGGTGCGCGCCACGCTCTACGCTCGCCGTTCGTGGATCCCGTGCTGCCCGAGTTCGCCGGCGCGTCGGTGGCCGGGATAGTGCCGGCGATGTTCGGCCGGGTCGACAACGGCTGGATTCCCGAGCCGGCCCGCGCCGCGAGCTCGGTGGTACTGCTCGTGCTCGACGGTCTCGGCTGGAGCGCGATCCAGGACCACGCGCGCGAGCTCGCGTGTGTCTCGCAACTCGAGGGCGGCGCGATCACGACCGTCGTGCCGTCCACGACCGCGACCGCGCTCACGTCGATCTCGACCGGGCTCCCGCCCGCGTTGCACGGCATCGTCGGCTACCGGATGCTCGTCGATAACGACGTGCTGAACGTCTTGCGATGGACCGTGCCCAACCGCGGTCGCCCGCCCGACCCGTTCGCGGTGCAGCGGCATCCGCCGTTCCTCGATCGCGAGATACCGGTCGTGACGCGATCGGAGTTCCGCGATACGGGCTTCACGCAGGCGCACCTCCGAGGTACCCGCCTGGCCGGTTGGCACACCGTGGCCGGCCTGATCGAGCAGTGCGTGCGTGCTGTCGACGCGGGCGAGCGGTTCGTGTACGCGTACTACCCGGGTGTCGACACGATCGCGCACGAGTACGGCTTGCACGACGGCGCGTTCGCGCGTGAGCTCGGATTCGTCGACCGCCTGGTCGCGGAGCTGATCGACTCGCTGCCCGAGCGCGCCGCGCTGCTCGTGACCTCGGATCACGGTCAGGTGCACCTCGAAGCCGAGTCGTGGGTCGAGATCCCCGACCTGCTCGCGTTGACCACTGCGGTCGCGGGCGACGGCCGCTTCCGGTACCTGTACGCCCACGGGCAGAGCCGCAAGGAGCTGCTGGGCCGCGCCCGCGAGCAACTGTCGGATCGGGCCTGGGTGTGGTCGCGCGCCGAGGTGCTCGAGATGGGCATGTTCGGCCAAGGTGCGACGGGGACGGTGCCCGGCCGCATCGGCAGCGTCGTGCTCGCCGCACGCGAGCCGGTGGCGTTCGTCGATCCCGCGTTGCCCAACGAGCGGACGCTGCGATCGGGTCACGGGAGCCTCACCCCCGACGAGATGTACGTGCCGCTGCTCGGCGCGCGCGGCGCTAGGCGTTCCTGAGGACCTCGATCTCGAGCGTGACGCCGACCGGATAGGCGTGCCAGCGGGCCGGCGTGTCCTCGATGAGGCACACCAGCGCGGTCTGGCCGAGGAACGGCGACTGGATCTGAGCGACGTCGAACTCGCGCGCAGCATGGCGAACCCGATCGCCGGGGCGCACGTCGGCGACGGTGACCTTGAGCCACGACTCAGCCATCTCGGGTTGTGCTCCTTCCGCCCGGCCGCGCGTTGCGATTGACCCGCAGCGCCCAGAGCACCAGCGGGATCTGGAGCGGCAGTCTCCCGTACGCGCCCGCCCGTTCGAGCGCGGGGCGGTCGCGCCAGTCGACGGCCATCTGCACGTTGGCCGGGAACACGGCGACGAACAGCACGGCGGCGGCCAGGCCCCCGGCGCGGCGGGTGGCCGGCCGGGCGACCGCGACCGAGCACGCGAGCTCGGCGGCGCCGCTGAGGTAGGTCCAGCGGCGCGGCGACATCGGGAGCGCGTGCGGCACGATCTCGTCGAAGAAGCCGGGGTTCACGAAGTGCGCGATCCCGGCGAATCCCAAGTGGGCGGCCAGACCGAGCGCGGCGGGGTCGGCGGAATCCACGAAGGCATCCTTGCACCGGTCGACACCGGAGCGGTTCTCGGCGTAAGTTGGGCGAATGACAGCCGTGTAATTATCCACAGCCTGATGCACAGGCGCTGTGGATAACGGGAAGCGGAGCCCGTCCTGAGCCAGCGCGATTCGTTCGTCCATCTGCATCTCCACACCGAGTACTCGATGCTCGACGGCGCGTCGCGTGTCGGCGATGTCGTCGCGGCGGTTGCCGCCGACGGGCAGCCCGCAGTCGGGATCACCGACCACGGGAACATGTACGGCGCGCTGCCGATGTACACCGCCGCGCGCGAGGCCGACGTCAAGCCCGTGCTCGGCATGGAGGGCTACTTCACCAACACGTCGCGCTTCGAGCGCCCGAAGCGATCCGAGCACGAGATCTTCCATCTCACGATGCTCGCCGAGACCAACGAGGGCTACCGCAACCTCATCAAGGTCACGAGCAGCGCGTACCTCGACGGCTACTACTACAAGCCGCGCACCGACTGGGACCTGCTCGAGCGCCACCACGACGGCATTACCGCGACGAGTGGATGCCTGGGCGGCCTCGTCTCCCAGCTGATCCTCGCCGGCGAGGAGAAGGCCGCGCTCGAGGCAGCCGCACGCTTCCAGGACATCTTCGGCCGCGACCACTTCTTCATCGAGTTGCAGGACCACAACATCGAAGACGACGCGCGCGTGTTCCGCCCGCTCCTCGACATCGCGCGCAAGCTCCAGGCCCCGTTGCTCGCGACGAACGACAGTCACTACACGCACAAGGAAGACGCCGAGTCGCACGACGCGCTGCTCTGTGTCCAGACCGGCGCGCTCAAGAGCGACGCGAAGCGGTTCAAGTTCGACGGCGACGACTTCTACATCAAGTCGGCCGCCGAGATGCGCGACCTGTTCCGCGAGCTGCCCGACGCGTGCGACAACACGCTCCTGATCGCCGAGCGCACCGACGTCGAGATCGAGTTCGGGCAGACGATCCTGCCGTCGTTCCCGGTGCCCGAGGGCCACGACGAGAACTCCTACCTGCGCGAGCTCACGATGATCGGCGCCCGTGATCGCTACGGCGCCGCGCCGGCGCTGCACGTGATCGAGCGCATCGAGCACGAGCTCGACGTGATCAAGGCCATGGGCTTCTCGGCGTACTTCCTCGTGGTCTGGGACCTCGTGCACTACGCGAAGTCGCGCGGGATCCGGGTGGGTCCCGGGCGGGGGAGCGCGGCCGGCTCGTGCGTCGCCTACTGCCTGCGCATCGTCGACGTCGACCCGATCAAGTACGACCTGCTCTTCGAGCGCATGCTCAACCCGGGCCGCCAGCAGATGCCCGACATCGACATGGACTTCGACTCCCGCTACCGCGGCGAGATGATCAAGTACGCGGCGCAGCGCTACGGCGACGACCATGTCGCGCAGATCATCACGTTCTCCACGATCAAGGCGCGCGCCGCCGTGCGCGACGCGGCGCGGGTGCTCGGCTACCCCTACGTCGTCGGCGACAAGATCGCGAAGCTGATGCCACCGCTGATCATGGGTCGCGACACGCCGCTGCACGCGTGCTTCGAGGCGAGCGAGAAGTACGCCGACGGCTTCAAGATGGCCACCGAGCTGCGCGGGCTCTACGAGGAGGATCCCGACGCGCGCCGCGTCGTCGACGTCGCGCTCGGTCTCGAGGGTCTGCGCCGCCAGGACGGCATCCACGCGGCGGCAGTGGTGATCACGCGCGAGCCGCTCACCGAGTACCTCCCGATCCAGCGCAAGCCCGAGCCCGGCACGGCCATCGAGGACGCGCCGATGGTCACGCAGTACGAGATGCACGGCGTGGAAGACCTCGGCCTGTTGAAGATGGACTTCCTCGGCCTGCGCAACCTCGACGTCATGGAGATCGCGCTCGATCTCATCGAGCGTTCCACCGGCACCCGCCCCGACATCGACGACCTCCCGCTCGACGATGCCAAGACGTTCGCGTTGTTGCAGAACGCCGACACGATGGGGGTGTTCCAGCTCGAGGGCACGCCCATGCGCGCGCTGTTGCGGTCGTTGCACCCGACCACCTTCGAAGACGTTGCCGCCGTCATCGCGCTGTACCGGCCGGGCCCGATGGCCCAGAACTGGCACAACGAGTACGCCGACCGCAAGAACGGCCGCAAGCCGATCACCTTCGACCACCCCGACCTCGAGGAGATCCTGGGGCCCACCTACGGGCTGATGATCTACCAAGAGCAGCTGATGCGCGCGTCACAAAAACTGGCGGGCTACTCGCTGGAAGAAGCCGACAACCTGCGCAAGGCGACCGGCAAGAAGGTGCGCGAGCTCATCGCGAAGGAGCGGGGCAAGTTCGTAGAAGGCTGCGTGGCCAACGGGCACACCGCCGAGTTCGCCGAGCGTTACTTCGACACGATCGAGCCCTTCGCCGACTACTCGTTCAACAAGTCGCACAGCGTCGGGTACGGGTACATCACCTACCAAACGGCCTGGTTGAAGGCGAACCACCCGGTCCCGTACCTCGCGGCGTTGCTCACGAGCGTGAAGAGCAACCTCGACAAGGCCGCGGTCTACCTCAACGACTGCCGGCAGCGGAAGATCGCGGTGCTCGTCCCCGACGTCAACGCGTCGGCCAGCGACTTCGCGTGCGAGCTGGCCGCGGTCGAGGGCGAGAAGGACGCGATCCGTTTCGGTCTGTCGGCAGTCCGCAACGTCGGCGAAGGTGTGTCGGAGCTGATCATCGAGGCGCGCGCCGACGGGCCCTTCGTCGACTTCTACGACTTCTGCGAGCGGGTCGACCCCAGTGTGCTCAACAAACGCGCGATCGAGTCGCTGGTCAAGGCCGGCGGGTTCGATTCGCTCGGGCACCCGCGCAAGGGTCTGCTGCAGGCGTTCGAGCCGATCGTCGACGCGACGCTGCGCCGCCGCCGTGAACGCGACCAGGGAACGATGAGCCTGTTCGATCTCGGCGACAGCGACGCCGCCGACAGCCCGGTGTTCGACGACCGGATGCCGATCCCGGCGGTGGAGTTCGAGAAGTCGGAGCGACTCCGCGCCGAGAAGGAGATGCTCGGCCTGTACGTGAGCGACCATCCGCTCATGGGCGCCGAGTCGGTGCTGCGGCGCTTCATCGAGTGCTCGATCGCCGAGGTGAAGGACCTCGACGACGGCTCGGTGCGCACGGTGGCCGGTGTCGTCACCGGACTGCAGCGCAAGTACACCAAGCGCGGCGACCTCATGGGAACCTTCGTGCTCGAGGATCTCGGTGCGGCCATCGAGGTGATGGTCTTCCCCAAGACGATGCTCCAGTACGGCGAGCTCCTCGACGCCGACGCGATCGTCGTCATGAAGGCGCGGGTCGACGGTCGAGACGACACGCCGAAGCTCATGGCGATGGAGATCGGCCGGCCCGAGATCAACCTCGACGGTGTGCAGCCGCTGACGCTGAAGGTCAAGGCGACCGTGCTCACCGACGAGCGGGTCGGGCAGCTACGCGAGCTCCTCCGTTCGCATCCGGGCGAGAGCCACGTGTTCGTACGCGTGGTCGGCCCCGAGAAGGAGACCGTGCTCCGGCTCGGCGACGAGTTCCGTTGCGAGGCGCGCAACGGCCTCTACGCCGAGCTCCGCGTCCTCTTCGGCGGCGACT
>CAZLEC010000337.1:0-5404 GCA_964558245.1 uncultured Burkholderiales bacterium
TCTGCGCGAGCGTCATCGGGTTGCGGGCGAACGCGATCGCGACCGCGGTCGTGAGCTGGACGTGTTCGGTGTGCTCGGCGGCGAGGAGGAGCGGAAAGAACGGGTCGTGCTGACCCTCGAAGCTGAAGATGCCGTCATAGCCGGATGCTTCGATCTCGGGCGCAGCGGTGGCCACCGCGTCGAGGTTGGTGATCGTCAACGCGGCGTCAACCTTCATTGCGCTCCTTCGGCGTGGCTCTCGTTCGGAATGGCGAGTCGGCGGCGAATCCACGTGGCGCCGGCGTAGGCGGCGGCACACAGTACGAGCACGATCAGCGCGCCCACCGCGTAGGTGGAATTGCTCGAGGCTTCGCCCGGTGGCGGGGCCGCGGCCGAGAGCTCGCCGTACTGCGCCACGGTCGGCCCGAACACCACGAGGCTGCGCTGTTGGGGGACGGGCTGGAACCCGGTGAACGTGTCGGTGCGGAACGCCTGCAACGTGTCGGGTTGGAACAGTCCGACGGCAGTCGCTTCCGCCGTCGCTCGTTGCAGCATCTCGTGCGCGTCGGCGAGCTGGGTCGTGAGGTCGGTCGTCGTGGAGAATTGACGGAGCTTCGCGGCGCAGATGTCGCACGGGAGTGACGTGAGGGCTTCGGTCGGCGTCGGGTCGATCGTGAGATGCTGCAACGAGAGGTCGGGCGTCGCGTCGTCGGCCGGCGCCGTGCCGACACGGGCGGCTGCGAGCGAACCACGCACGAGCGCCGCGACGCGCGCCCCGGCCGGATCATGCGGAGTCAGAAACGTGAGCGTGCGGGGCTCGGCCGCCGATGCGACGAGCGCTCGGGCCCGGCCGGGTTGCGCATCGAGCGACGCGGTGAGCGACTGCACCGTCGCGTCGTCGAGGTTCCAACTTGCGCCTTGCGCGAGCGCGGAGACGACGCCGGGCGTGCCGACGCCGTTGACCGCCTTCGCCACGAGCTCGGTCCGGTCGATCGCGAGGGAGACGGCCTGCCGGACCCGCAGGTCGGGCACGTGGTCGTAGAGCACGTATTGCGTGCCGTCGCTCGCGTGATCGACGGTGACGTGGGCCAGGGCTTCGAGACGCGCGACGTCGGAGTCGGGGACACCGCTGATGATGTCGGCGCGCTTGTGCGCGAGCGCGCCGATGAGCGCGTCGGTGGTGCCGTACGTCCGGAACTCGATCTGGCGCACTGCGGGCCCCGCGGACTGGCCGGTGGCGTCGAGATCCACGGAGTCGGGGTTCGTCGCCACGACGTGCCAGGCGCCGCTCGCCACTCCGAGTTGGGTCACGTTCGCTTCGAGGTCGGGAGTGTGCTCGAACACGTGCGCCGGCACCACGTGGAGGAGCAGTCCCGGAAACGGATCGCGTGCACGGGCCGACGCCGAGGTCACTTCCACCGAGTGGGAGTTGACCGCACGGGCCGTGAGCCCGTCGAGCATGCCGATCGCGTACGGCCAGTGCTCGTCGCGCGCGTGATCGAGCGAGTAGACGACATCGGACGCGGTGAGGGGTTGCCCGTCGGACCAGGAGAGGCCGGGCCGCAGGTTGTAGATCCAGCCGCGGCCCTTCGGCACCGGCGACCACGCGGCGGCGAGGCCGGGAGTGGGATCGAGCGACTGCGGGTCGAGCGCGGTGAGCGTCGGGTACTGCAGGTTCCAGACTTCGCGCGCGATCGTGCCGTCGCCGTGGCGCGGATCGAGCGAACCGATGTTGCCGAGCGTCGCGACATTGAGGCGAAGCGGGCTCGCGGCGCCGGCGCGGTGCATCGCAGCCGCCGGAACGAGCATCGAACCGAGCACGCCCATCATGACGAGCGCCATGACCGGTTTACGCACGGCGCCACTTCGATCGGGCGCGGTCGCGCACGATCTGGCGGGTCGCGTTGAGCCCCGGGATGCCGGTCACGCCGCCGCCGCCGTGGGTCGCGCTGCTCGCCTGGTACAGCCCGCTGATGGGTGTGCGGAAGTCGGCGTACCCGGGCGCGGGCCGCATGTGGAAGAGCTGGTCGGGTGACAGCTCTCCGTGGAAGATGTTGCCGCCCAACAGACCGTATTCGTGCTCCATCTCGAACGGCCCGATGACCTGGCGGTGCAGGATCGAATCGGTGAAGCCGGGCGCGACCGCGTCGACCCGCGCGATCACTCGGTCGGCATAGCGGTCGAGCTCTTCGGTGTCGGGAGTGCACGACCAGGTGTGCGGGACCCACTGCGTGAACATCGACACGACGTGCCGGCCGGCGGGCGCCAGCGTCGCGTCGAACACCGACGGGATGCAGATGTCGGCGAACGGAAGCGCCGCGGCGCGACCCGCGACGGCGTCCTGGAACGCGCGCTCGACCTGGTCGAGTGATTCGGCGAGCACAATCGTGCCGCCGTGTACTTCGGGATCGAAGCCCGGTTTGGCCGTGAACTCGGGCAGTCGATCGACGGCGACGTTCACTTTGACGGTGCCGCTGCGTGTCTTCCAGCGTTCGATGGCGGCGACGAAGTCGGGGGGGAGCTCGCCGCGCTCGATCTGATCGAGGAAGGTGATCTTCGGGTGCGTCGCGGCGACGACGACATCGGCGCGGAGCTCCTCGCCCGACTCGAGCGTGACGCCCCGAACGCGGCCGCCGCGCACGTCGATGCGCGCGACGGAGGCACTCGTGCGCACGGTTGCGCCGTTCGCGGTGGCTGCGGCGCGGAGCGCGTCGCTGACCGCGCCCATCCCGCCCTCGGGAAAGCCCCACGAGCCGAGCTGGCCCTCACCCGCGTCGCCGATCTTGTGGTGCGCCATCACGTAGGCCGTGCCCGGCGAGCGCGGACCGGCCCAGGTGCCGATGACGCCGCTCACGGCGAGCACTCCTTGCATCTGCGGCGAGGCGAACCACTCGTCGAGGAGATCGGCGATGCTCGCGGTGAACAGCCGGGTCACGTCGGCGACGCCGCCGACACCGAGTCTTCGGAGCGTCCAGACGAGCCGCGCCTGATCGAGGAGGTCGCTCGGGCGCAGCGATCCGATGCGCGGCGGGATCGTCTCGAGGAGCGGTCCGAGGACGTCGGCGAGCCCTCCGAGCCACGCGTCCCATCGCGCGTACGCGTCGGCGTCGGCGCGCGAGAACTGCTCGATCTGCGAGTAGCGACGCTTCGGATCGTTGTCGGGAAGCTGCAACGAGCGGCCGTCGCGGTAGGGGACGAAGTAGCCGTTCTGCGGGTAGATCTTGTAGCCGTGACGCGCGAGGTCGAGCTCGCGGACGATCTCGGGCGGGATGAGGCTCACGACGTAGGAGAGCGCGCTCATCTTGAACGCCGGTCCCCAGGGTTGCTCGGTCGTGGCCGCGCCCCCGACCTTCGATCGGCGCTCGAGCACCGTGACGCGCGCGCCCCGTTTGGCGAGCAGTCCGGCCGCGACCAGGCCGTTGTGCCCGCCTCCGACCACGACGACGTCGAACGGCTCGCTCATGACGCGGCGAGGCTAACGGGCCGCGAGGCCCGAGCGGGGTGCCGCCGGGAGACGCCGGGTGGTGCCGGTCAGGCTCGCGAGAACACGAGCACGCGGTGGGAACGGCGACGCGGACGAGGACGGTCGGGATCGGGCAGCGCGAGCAGGCGATCGATCGTCGGCTGGACCGAGCGGGCCCAGGTCTCGTCGTCGACGTCCCAGAGTCCCGACCACGTCCGCTGTTCGATGCGGGCCGCGTGCTCTCGAGGAGTCTCGGTGTATTCCTCGGGCTCCGTGCGCTCGCGCGCGGCGAGGTCGAAGCCCGCGGCGGCCGCGAGCGCGATCGCTTCATCGGCGCTGGGCCCGCGCACCGCGCGTCCGATGCGCATCTCGAGCGCCACCTCGTCGATGTCGTCGCGTTGCTCCTGCCCGTCGAAGCGCCCGCCGCCTGCGAGCACGACCATCAGGTGACCGCCGGCGCGAACGAGCCGAGCCGCTTCGGCGAGCACGGCGGCCGGATCGCCGACCACGTGGAGGATGCGGGCGGCGACGACCGCGTCGCACGTCGCGGACGCCAGCGGCACCCGGGACGCCTCGGCGATCGCGACCCGAGCCCCGATGCGCTCGCGCGCGAACCGGATCATCTTCGGCGACAGGTCGACGCCGACCACGGTGTGACCGAGCTCGGTCAGCGGCAATGCAACGAGGCCGGTGCCGACGCCGAGCTCGACGATGCGTGATGCAGGCGCGAGATGCGCGTCCATCACGTCGGCGAACTTGCGGCCCACCGACAGACCGCCGCGCGTGCGGTCGTAGTAGTCGACCGCGTCGTCGAAGGACACGGAGTCCTTCACCGCGCGACCTCCAAGAGGATCGTTCGCCACGCGTCGAGACCCGGCACGCGCGCTGTGGGATCCTTGGCGCGCTCGTCGGCGCGGCGCAGATCGAGGATCGCCGCGAGATCGGGATTGTCGGCCAGCGCCGCGAGGTCGGAGCCGGCGAGCGCGTCGCCCTGCACCGCGAGCGTCTCGACGCTCCGCGCGCTGAGGCCTTCGCGGTACGCGGGCTCGGTGGCCACGAGGTAGCGCTTGGCCAGCACGTGGGCGCCGACGAGCTGGGCCACCCGCGCGCCGAGCAGGGGCTCGACCAGCGTCGCACCGCGCCGGTCGTGATCGGTGTGATCGTCGGGGTAGGCGATGTCGGCGATGTCGTGCACGAGCCCGGCGACGGCCAGCTCCGGATCCTCGGGGTGCTCGGCTCGGAGGATGGCGCCGCACTGCAATGCGTGGGCGAGGCCGTCGAGCTCGGGCTCGTCGCGCACGGCCGCGCCCCGTGCGAGCAATGCGAGCAGATCTGTGATCGAGTCGGGCGGCCGCACGCGCACATCTTCGCGGTTGCGTGAGCGGCGCGCCGATCGCGCCCCCGCGCCCGCGCCGGCTACTCCGGATGTCCGGCGGGCGGAGGTCGCTACGCTGGCGCCATGGCCGACAACGAGCAGAACCGCCCCCGCAGTCACGAGGTCACCGACGGCAACACGCGGGCGCCCGCGCGCGCGATGTTGCGTGCGATCGGCATGACCGACAGCGATTTCGGCAAGGCGCAGGTAGGTGTTGCGTCGTCGTGGAACGAAGTGACGCCCTGCAACATGCCGCTCGACCGGCTGGCCAAGCGCGCGAAGGTCGGCGTCCGCGACGCCGGCGGCTTCCCGATCGAGTTCGTGACGATCGCGGTCTCCGACGGGATCTCCATGGGTCACGAAGGGATGCGCGGATCGCTCGTCTCGCGCGAGATCATCACCGACTCCGTCGAGTGCGTGATGCACGCCGAGCGTTTCGACGCTCTCGTCGCCTTCGCCGGTTGCGACAAGAGCCTGCCCGGGATGCTGATGGCGGCGGCGCGCATCAACCTCCCTTCGGTGTTCCTCTACGGCGGTTCGATCCTCCCGGGTCACTACAAGGATCAGGCGCTCGACATCGTGAGCGT
>CAZLEC010000338.1:0-5397 GCA_964558245.1 uncultured Burkholderiales bacterium
TCGAGGATGATCGCGAGCTTGTACGACGCGAGCATCTCGTAGAAGTCGAGCTGGCTGACGTCACGGCCCGACGCCGTCGCGTATCGCTGCGCGACTTCGTCGCGCGAGAGAAAGCCCGCGTCGGGGCTCGTCGACGGATTCGCGCCGGCGAACGTGACCTGGTCGCGTCCCCAATAGACGAGGAACAGGCCGAGGTCGGAGAGGGGATCGCCGAGCGTCGCCATCTCCCAGTCGAGCACCGCTACGATCCGGCCGGGGTCGTCGGCCGCGAGCATCGTGTTGTCGAGCCGGTAGTCGCCGTGCACGATCGTCGGCGCCGGAGACACCGGGAGCGCCGCCCGCAGCCGCCGAGCGAGCTCTTCGATCGCGGGGAGGTCACGCGACTTCGAGCGTTCCCATTGCTCGCCCCAACGCCGGACCTGGCGTTCGAGGTAGCCGTCGGGATGCCCGAACTCGGCGAGTCCGGCGGATCGGTAGTCGACCGCGTGGATCGCGACGAGCACGTCGATCAAGCACTCCGAACAGCGACGGGCGTCGACCTCGGAGAGTCGCGCGAGCTCTTCGGGTGTGCGCAGGATCACACCGTCGACCTTCTCCATCACGTAGAAGGGCGCGTCGTTCACGGTGTCGTCGCGGCAGAACGCGAGCGTGCGCGGAACCGGCACGTCGGTCGCCGCGAGCGCCGAGAGCACGGTGTGCTCCCGGGCCATGTCGTGCGCGGTCGGCAACACGTGGCCGAGCGGCGGGCGCCGCAGCACCCACTCGTGCGTGCCGTCGCCGATCGAGTACGTGAGATTCGAGCGGCCGCCCGAGATCAGCGACGCGTCGAGCGCGGCGCCGGTCGCGCCCTCGACGTTGGCCGCGAACCACGGTCGCAACCGATCGAGATCGACACCGGGCGGGGTCTCGGACATCCGCCGGAGGTTACTGATCCGAGCCGCAGAGCGGAGGCCCGGACTGTCCGCGAGTCGCGCGAGTTATGCGCTGCGCGCGTGGCGCGGGGCCACCGGCTGACCTTCGCCGCGCGGGTAGCGGGCGACCCGACCGACCGGCATGTCGACGCGGAAGCCGGCGGCGGCGCGTTCCTCTTCGGACTCGCCGCCCCAGAACCCGTACTCGCGGTGCTCGCGCGCCCAGGCCTGGCACTCGGCCATGGCCGGGCACGCCCGGCAGACGTTGCGGGCTTGGGCTTCACGAGCGGCGCGGGCCTCGGGACGCTCGCCCGCGGGCGCGAAGAACAACCGCGACTCCCCGCGGCAAGCAGCTTGCTCGGCCCATTGGAGTGGGCCGGTGAAAACGAGGTTCGCGATCGACTCCGCTGCCATGACGTTCCCCTCTCGAGCGGGCTGGGCTGACCGTTCGGGACTGCGAGACCGAGCGGGGACTGAGCTCGGGAGCCAATCGGGGGGAGATTCGGCTCCACGAGCTCGTCGCCGTACGCATCAAGTGAACCTGATCACAAGGCTATCTGTCAAAGGCCTTGTTGCGATACGATCTATCGGCATAGGGGATTTATCGTGCGGTCCGGGCCCATTCCCGGACCGCGGGGCAGGCGCTCGGGGACGCGGCGGTGAGATCCGCCGGCCGGATCGCAGCGGACTGCCTCACGTGGCCCGGAGGCATCACGGTGGACCTTCGACAGCTCGAGGCGCTCCTGGCGGTCGCCGAGGAGGGCTCCTTCACCGCGGCCGCCGACCGGCTCCACACGGTGCAATCGAACGTCTCCGGGCACGTCCAACAGCTCGAGGCCGAGCTCGGAGTGCAGCTGCTCGTGCGGAGCCGGCGCGGGACCGTGCCGACCGAGTTCGGCGTGCGCGTGCTCGACCGGGCCCGAGCGATACGCAGCGAGCTCGAGGCGCTCCGCAAGGACCTGTCGATGTTGCAAGGACTCGAGACCGGCCACGCGACGCTCGGCGTGGTCGGAACCGTCAGCCGGTCGCTCGTGCCGGCTCTGGTGGTCGAGATGCGCCGGGTCGCGCCCGCCCTCTCGTTGCGACTCACCGAGGGTGCGTCGGAACGGCTCGCGGTCGAGGTTGCCGAACGCCAGCTCGCGAGCGCGGTCGTGACCGAGCCCGTGAACGATCCTCGCCTCGTGGTGGAGCACCTGCGCGACGAGGACCTCGTCGGACTCGTGCCGGCCTCGATCTTGTTGGGTGCGCCCGAGCCCGTGTCGCTCGCCGTGCTCGCCGAGCACTCGGTCATCCTGCCGCCGCACGGCAACCCCCTCCGGGACGAGGTCGAGGACGCGGCGCGCGTGGAGCACGTCGAGCTGCGCGTACCGATCGAGGTCGAGGGCATCCGGCTCATTGCCGATCTCGTCGCGTCGGGCGCGGGCGTGTCGATCCTGCCGGAGACGGCGGTTCCCGACGCCCATCCCGACGTACGCACCGTCCGCATCGCGCACATGCCGCCCCGCCGGCTCGCGCTCATCACCGCGCGCGGCGTGCAGCTCTCGTTGGCCGACCAGGCCGTGCACGACGCCGTGCGCACACTCGTGCGCGGCTGATCCGTCCCGCGACGAGTCTTGATTTTAGAATGAACGATTCATTATAGTTATCCGGTGCCGCCTGGCCGCCGACCGGAACGCCTCGTGGCCATCGTCGACGCTGCGACCGAGGTGTTCGCGGAGCGCGGATTCGCAGCCGCCCAGATGGTCGACGTCGCCCGCGCCGCCCGCGTCTCGGTCGGGACGCTCTACAACTACGTAGAGGGTAAGGGCGCGCTGCTCCTGCTCTGCGCGGAGCGACCGTTCGGCGACATCGCCGAAGGCCGCACGCTGCCGGTGGCGACGCCCGACCGCGCCGAGCTTCTCGCCCGGCTCGGCAAGACGCTCGCGCGGCACGTGCGCGTCGCTGCTCTCGATCGAGCGCTCGACGAGCCCGCTCGGCCCGGCAACCGCGACGCGCAACTCCGGGACGTGATCGGAGGGCTGTTCGATCTGCTCGCGGCGACGCGCGTCGCCGCCGACGCGATGGAGCGCAGCGCGCAGGAGGCGCCCGATCTCGCCGAGTTGTTCTATCGCCGCGTTCGCGTGCAAATCCTCGACCAACTCACGGAGTACCTGACCCGGGTGGCCGGCGTGCGGCCCCTGGCGCCGCCGCTGACGCCGGAGCTCGCGGCGCGCTCGGCGCTCGAGGTCGTCACCTGGTGGGCCCGTCATCGCCATCGCGATCCGGCGCCACCGCGTCTCGACGACGCGCATGCCCGCGAGGTCGCGATCGCGCTCGTGGTCAACTCGCTCGCGGCGAAGCCGGTCGAGCCGTGAGACGGCGCGCGCTTGCGGCGTTGATCGCCGCCGCGCTGAGTTCCGCGTGTGGTCACTCCGGAGCGACGGTTGCCGGCCCGAGTGCGCGGGTCAGCCGATCTTCGGCGCTCTCGCCGACAACGGCCGAACGGCCGGCCGCGCCCGTTGACAACGCGGCTTTGGTCGCGATCGCCGCCGGCTACCGCACGATGTGCAAATCACCGGGTGCGGCGGTCGGCGTCCGCACGAGCGACGGCCGGACGGACTTCGCGATCTCCGGCCGGCTCGCCGCCGGGATCGCGCTCGATCGCCGGAGCCAATTCCTCGCCGGGAGCGTGACGAAGCTGTTCGTCGCGGCAATCACGTACGAGCTGGTGGCCGCGCACCGGCTCGCGCTCGCCGACACGGTCGATCGATATCTTCCGAAGTGGCCGCGCGGGAATCGGATCACCGTTGCGATGTTGCTCGGCCATCGCAGCGGCATGGGCGACTTCGGCAACAACTTCGGCAAGCAGCTCACCGATCTGGTCCTGGCCGACCTCGGTCGCGTCTTCACCTACGACGACGTCCTCGACCTGGTCCGCGCCGTACCGCCCGTCGCGCTGCCGGGAACGACCTACCACTACTCGAACGCGAACTACATCGTGCTCGGCGCGATCTTGCAACGGGTCACGAGGACGACGCTGGGCCGACTCATCGACACGCGCATCATCGAGCCGCTCGGCCTTTCCCGCACGCTCTACGGTCCGGACGACCTCGCGGCCGCCCAGCGCGTCGTGTTCCACGGCCTGTTCGACGTCAGCGGCACGGGTACGCCGGTCGACATCGGCACGTTCTCGCGCGCGGCGGCCCTCACCGTAGATCCGGCCGGCGCCGGAATCTTCTCGTCGCTTCCCGACCTGCTCACGTTCGCGAATGCCCTGTTCGGAACGAACACGCTGATCAACGCGGCCGCGCGGACAGAGCTCGCGCGTTCGGTCAGCACGTTGACTGCCAAAGACCTTCTTCTCAGCGGACGATTCGCGATCGAGGGACACGGCGGCGCTTCGCCCGGCGCCCAGACGATTGTCGCCTACGACCGTACGAGCGCGACCACCGTTGCTGTGTGGTGCAACCGCCTCGATCCGGGCGCCAACGAGCTGCTCGCCTCAGTTGTCGCGGCGAAGAAGACCTTCGCGCTCGCCGTGGCTAGGGGTCGTCGACCGCCGCGGCCGTAGCTGTGGCCGCGGTCGGGTCACTGCGACCGGCGCGCGTGAAACGGTGGGCGAGCACCCAGCCGGCCGAGAGGATCACGAGGCCGCCGACCGCATCGAGGAAGTAGTGGTTCGCGGTGACGATGATCACCGTCAGCGTGATGAAGGGATACGCGGCGGCGAGGATGCGCTGCCACCGCTTCTTCAAGCGGGGAACCAACGCGAGCGCGCACCAGGTCGACCACGCGATGTGCACGCTCGGCATCGCGGCGAACTGGTTCGAGACGCGTGCCGCGGGGCCGGAGTCGAACGACCACGGCGTCGGGTACTTCTGCAACGTGTCGACGAAGCCGGTGTGGAAGCCGTGGATCTCGAGGAGGCGGGGGGGCATCAGCGGGAACAGGGTGAACCCGATCAGCGCGAGCGCAGTGGTGATCGCCAGCGTGTTCCGGAAGCGGGGGTAGTCGTCGCTGTATTTGCGGTACAGCAGCACCGCGGCGCCGATGGTCACGATGAAGTGCAGGGAGCCGTAGAAGTAGTTCGCGGTGATGATCAGCGGTTTGAAGTGCAGCGCCCAGCGTTGGATCGTCTCCTCGTGCAGGATCCCGAGGTGATGCTCGATCGAGATGATGTGCCGCGCGTCCGACAGCGCGCGCACCGGGTCGCTGCCGTTCGCGTTCCGGATCGCGGAGTACACGAGATAGAACGCGAGGATCGCGAGCATCTCGACCCACCAATAGAGCACGCGGCCATCGCTCAGCCGGCGGCCACCCTTCAACCCGCGGTGCGTCGCCGTCGCGGTCATGCCGGCTCGATCGACTGAGACGCGTCGCGCTCGTTGATGCGCGGCCCACGGTGACCCACGACCACGAACGGCGCGCCGAGCATGCTCACGATCACGAGCGATCCGTACCAGAGCAGACCGGCCGCGCCCGCGGCGCCCGCGCTGATGCCGAAGCC
>CAZLEC010000339.1:0-5395 GCA_964558245.1 uncultured Burkholderiales bacterium
CGTGCTCACCGTGCTCGGCTTCGTCGCGTGCGCCCCCCGGTTCGCGCAGCAGCCCTCGGTGATCGACGGTGCGAGCCTGTTGCTCGCCGACGTGTTCGGCGCCGCGGGTCGTCACAGCCGCTCCGCGATCGGCGTGTCGGCGTTGCCGCGCGGTGGGGCAGTCGAGATCGAGGTCGAAGTCGCCTTGCGCGCCTGAGAGGAGAGTGGCATGAGTCCTCGCATTGTGATCGTCGGTGGCGGCAGTTATCACTGGGCGCCGCGACTCCTGTGTGACTTCGCCAACACGCCGTCGTTGGCCGGCGCCGAAGTGGTGCTGCACGACCTCGACGCCGACCGGTTGAAGCTCATGGAGGAGCTCGGCGGTGAGATCGCGCGCCGGCGCGGCATCGATCTCACGACCACGGCCGAGCTCGACCGCAAGCGTGCGTTCGCGGGCGCCGACTTCGTGATCACCTGCTTCTCGGTGGGCGGCTTCGACAGCATGCAGCACGACATCGAGATCCCGCGCAAGTTCGGCATTCGCCAACCCATCGGCGACAGCGTCGGCCCGGGCGGGATCATGCGCGCGCTGCGGAGCGTGCCGGTGCTGCTCGACATCGCGCGCGACGTCGAGACGGTCGCGCCCCACGCCTGGTTCGTCAACGTCACCAATCCGCTCACCGCGCTGTGCCGATCGGTCACGCGTGAGACGGCGGTGAAGACGGTCGGGCTCTGCAACGAGTGGGTCGGCGCGACGTTCAACCTGAGCCTCGCGCTCGACTGCGGGATGCAAGATCTCGACCCGGTGCTGGCGGGCGTCAACCACTTCCCGCTGGCGGTGGAGCTGCGCGTCAACGGCGAAGACGCGTTCGCGAAGCTGCGCGCGCTGATGGACGACCCCGAGCGCGCCGCCAAGGAAACGATCTGGATGGATCCGCCGCCTCTGATGAAGTGGACGAAGGTCTCGCCCGCCGAGCACTGGTCGAAGCTCGATGTGATCGCCAACAACGCGGTCCGATTCGAGATCCTGAAGCGATTCGGCGTGTTCCCGGGTTCGGGCGACCACCACTCGGTGGAGTTCATGCCCGGGTTCGTGCATCCCGGCAACGACTACGGGAGTGGCTGGAAGGTGCACCACTACGGCATGGAAGGCCACCGCGCCGACGCCGTCGCCGACGTCGAGCACTACGAGGAAGTGCGCGACGCGAGCGATGTCTCGCGCATGCCTTCCGGCGAGCTGGTCGCGCTGCTGCTCGACGGGATCGTCACCGGCAAGCCCCGTGCCCTACCCGTGAACCTGCCGAATGAAGGCAACGTCACGAACCTGCCCGACGGCTCGGTCGTCGAGATCATGGGGATCGCCGACGGCTCCGGCGTGCGCGGCCGCGACCATGCCACCGCGCCCGGGATCATGGGCGAGTTCCTGCGTCGTATCAACGTCGTGCAGGAGTGGACGGTGGAGGCCGCGATCGCCGGCAACCGCACGCTCGTGCTCGAGGCGATGATGGCCGACCCCATGGCCGGCCAGCTCGCCTACGACGACATCGTCACCATGACCGAGGAGATGCTCGCCGCCACCGCGAAATGGCTCCCCCAGTTCACCTGACCTGTGGACAAACCCTCAACCGCACCATGAGTTGGTGCACTCGAGGCACCTATAGCGTCGCCAAGTGCACCATCAGATGGTGCACTCCAGGTGCGTATAGCGACGTCCACTGCACCATCAGATGGTGCAGTTGTAGCCTTCCTGACGTTGGCGTCAGGTTTTGGCGCGGGACCTACTCGGGAGGGGCGATGGCGCCGCGGATCGTGATCATCGGTGGTGCGAGCCTCCAGTGGGTGCCGAAGCTGTTCCTCGACATCGTCAACATGCCGTCGCTCGCGGAGTCGGAGCTCGTGCTCCAGGACATCAACCCGGAGCCGCTGCCGGCGGTGGCCGACTTCGTGCGCCACGTCAACGAGCTGAAGGGCACCGGCATCACGGTGTCAACCGCGACCAACCGGCGGGAGGCGCTGGCGGGCGCCGAGTACGTCGTGGTCTGCATCTCCACCGGCGCGTTCGACAGCATGCGCCACGATCTCGAGATCCCCGAGCGGCACGGCATCAAGCAGTCGGTGGGCGACACCGTTGGGCCGGGCGGGATCATGCGCGCCCTGCGCAACATCCCGGTGCTCGTCTCGATCGCCCAAGACATGGAAGACCTCTGCCCGAACGCGTGGATGCTCAACATCACGAACCCGATGACGACGTTGTGCCGAGCGGTCACCCGCGAGACGTCGATCAAGACGGTCGGTCTCTGCCACGAGGTGACGGGCGCGCAGTTCACGCTCGCGCAGATCCTCGACGTCGACTTCCGAAGCTTCGACTTCGAGGTCGTCGGCGTGAACCACCTGCCGATCATCACGAAGCTGTGGATCGACGGCGACGATGCGATGGACCGGCTGCGCGAGCGGCTGGCCGACCCCGAGAAGCTGGCCGACGAGCCGATCTATCTCCCCGACGAGATCCGCCGTGAGCTCGGCGACGTCGCGTCGGAGTTCACGAAGCGCGATCTCGTCACGAGCAACCGCGTGAAGTTCGCGCTGTTCGACCGCTTCGGTGTGCTGCCGGGCGCCGGCGACCGCCACCTCGTCGAGTTCTTCCCCGGCTTCCTCACCGAGGAGTCGGAGTGGGGCAAGCGGTGGAACGTCGGTCTCACGTCGATCGCCGATCGCGAAGTGTGGGTCGACCGGTACAAGGCCGAGTTCGCCAAGCTGAGCACGATCACCGAGGTGCCGACCATGCCCTCGGGTGAGATGGTCGCGCCGATGATCGACTCGTTCCTGCGCGACAAGGCCCGCGACTTCCCGCTCAACCTTCCCAACTCCGGTCAGTGCCCCGAGCTGCCGACCGACGCGGTCGTAGAGTCGATGGTCACCGCCAAGGGCGACGGCCTCGTCGGTCGCGACCACGGCCGCACGCCGGCCACGCTCACCGAGTGCCTGCGGCGCGTCGTCGCCTCACAGGAGATGACGGTGGAGGCCGCGATCTCGGGGAGCCGCGACGCCGCGGTCGACGCGATGCTGCTCGATCCGCTCGCGGGCCGGATCGACTTCGATCACGTCGCGCAGATGACCGACGAGATGCTCGCGGCGACCGCGCGCTGGCTTCCGCAGTTCTCGTGAGCCTCGTGCGCACCGTCGCCGCCGGCGACCTGTCGGTGCGGATCTTCGACGACGTGCACGAGATGGGGCGTGCTGCGGCCGTCGACGGCGCGCAGGCGATTCGGGAGGCGATCGCCGAGCGGGGCGCCGCGAACGTGATGCTGGCCACCGGGAATTCGCAACTCGAGTTCCTGGCCGCGCTCGTGACGCACACCGATCTCGACTGGTCGTGCGTCACCGCGTTCCACATGGACGAGTACGTCGGTCTGCCGCCGACGCATTCGGCGAGCTTCCAGCGATACATGCGCGAGCGGGTCGCGGCCCGGCTCCCGTTCCGTGAGTTCAACTACCTGACCGGTGACACCGGCGACGCCCAAGCCGAGGCCGATCGTTACGCCGCGCTCCTGCGCGCGCTCCCGCTCGACCTGTGTTGCTGCGGGATCGGCGAGAACGGCCACCTTGCCTTCAACGATCCGCCGGTTGCCGATTTCGACGATCCGCTCGCCGTGAAGATCGTCGCGCTCGAGCCGGCCTCCCGCCGCCAGCAAGTGGCGGAGGGTCACTTCGCGACGGTCGCCGACGTGCCTACGCACGCCATCACCGTCACCATTCCCGCGCTCCTGCGGGCGCGCCGGGTGCTCGCAATCGTCCCCGAGGCGCGCAAGGCGGTTCCCGTGCGCGACGCGCTGCAAGGTCCGATCACGACCGCGTGCCCGGCGTCGGTGCTCCGTCGCCAGCCGCACGCGATCCTGTATCTCGACGCGGAGTCTTCGTCTCTGCTCGACTCGTAACGCCGGCACCGTGAGCCTGCCCGACGACGCGCGCTTCGCGCAGGTGCTCAGCTTCCCGAGCGGGCGCGAGCTGCTACGGCGCCTGCCGCTGCTCGTCGTCGGGCTGTGGATCATGGGCCTGTCGATCTCGGTCTCCGTGCGCGCCGAGTTGGGGATCTCGCCCTGGGACGTCTTCCATCAGGGCATCGCCAAGGCCGCGCACGTCTCGCTCGGCACCGTGATCATCCTGGTCGGCGTCGTCGTGCTCGTCGCGTGGATCCCGTTGCGCCAACGGCTCGGGATCGGGACCGTGGTCAACACGCTTACCGTCGGCCTCATCGCCAACGCCGGTCTCGACCTCATCCCGAAGCAACACAACTTCGCGATCCGCGTCGGGTTCCTCGCGATCGCGATCATCGGCCTCAGCCTCGGCGGCGGGCTCTACATTGGCTCGGGTCTCGGCCCGGGTCCGCGCGACGGGTTGATGACGGCGATCAGCGCGCGCGGGTATCGACTGTGGGTCGTTCGCACGACCATGGAGTGCACGGTGATGGTGGTCGGGTTCCTGCTCGGAGGTCAGGTCGGGGTCGGCACCGTGCTGATCGCGTTCAGCCTCGGGCCACTCACGCACGCCGCGCTGCGCCGCTTTCACATGCCCGTGGGCGAGGAGGCCCCGGAGGTGATGGGGGAGTGAAGGTCGCAGTCGTGGGCACGGGGTTCGGCGCCCGAGTGGTCGCGCCCGCGTTCGAGGCGGCCGACGGCTGCGAGGTCGTGGAGGTGGTGTCGCCGCGCGACGATGCCGGTATCGCCGCCGCGTGCGCGCGTCCCGACGTCGACCTCGTCAGTGTGCACTCGCCGCCGTTCCTGCACGCCGCCCACGTTCGCGTCGCGCTCGCCGCCGGCAAGGCGGTCTTGTGCGACAAGCCCTTCGCGATGAATGCCGACGAATCGGCCGCGCTCGTGCAAGAGGCCGCCGATGCCGGAGCGATCGCTCTGTGCAACTTCGAGTTCCGCTTCCACCCGGTGCGCCGGTTGCTCCGCGAGCTCGTGCGCACCGACGCGCTCGGTCCCGTCGAGCACGTGCAGTGGACGCATCTCTCGGCCGGCTCTCGCGTTCCGATGCGCCGGTACGGCTGGTTGTTCGACCGCTCGCGCGGCGGTGGGTGGATCGGCGCCTGGGGCTCGCACGCGATCGACACCATCCGGTGGTGCTTCGGAGAGGTGCGGACGGTCGAGGCCGGCGCCCGCATCGACATCGCGGAGCGCATCGACGATCACGGCGAGCTGCACCGGTGCACCGCCGAAGATGGGATCAGCGCGACGCTCGGTGTCGACGGTCGGGTGTCGGTGAGCATCGACAGCAGTTTCGCAGCGAGCGCGTCCGTGCCGCCCCGGCTCACCGTGGTGGGCGCCGACGCGGTCTGCGAGATCCTGGCCGACACGCGCGTCTTGGTGAGGCATTCCGACGGCTCGCGTGAAGACCTCTTGCCGGGCAAGCGCGA
>CAZLEC010000340.1:0-5394 GCA_964558245.1 uncultured Burkholderiales bacterium
ATCGCGCGCGACATGGAGGAGATCTGTCCCGACGCCTGGATGCTCAACCTCACCAACCCGATGACGCATCTCGTGCGCGCGATGACACGCGAGACGTCGGCCAAGGTTGTCGGACTGTGCCACGAGGTGACGATCTGCCGGTTCTACCTCTCGATGTGGCTCGGTGAGAGCTTCCTCGACCTCGAACCGACGGTCGTCGGCGTCAACCATCTGCCGATCATCACCAGCCTCAAGGTCGGCGACGCCGACGACGGGCTCGAGCGGCTCCGCGCGCTCATCGACGGCCCGGCGGAAGCGCGCGCGGAGCGCCTGCCGTTCGCGATCCCCGACGGCATCGGGATGGGGCCGCGCCGGCGCCCGAGCGACGAGTGGACGAAAGGCGACCTGCTCGACGGGAACCGGGTGAAGATCGAGCTGTTCCAACGGTTCGGCATGCTCCCGGCCTCGAACGACCGGCACTTGTGCGAGTTCTTTCCCGGGCT
Organism: uncultured Burkholderiales bacterium; assembly: GCA_964558245.1. Lineage (GTDB taxonomy): Bacteria > Actinomycetota > Acidimicrobiia > IMCC26256 > PALSA-610 > JBBQER01. The sequence goes on from CAZLEC010000340.1 coordinate 483, forward strand.
GCTCACCGAGGAATCGGGTTGGGGCGAACGCTGGGGCGTGCACCTCACGACCATCGCGGAGCGCATCGAGCACGAGGAGCGGTACAAGGCGGACCTCGAGGCGCGCCTCGCGACTGACGACGTGTCGGCGATGCCGTCGGGCGAGATGGTTGCCCCGCTGATCGACTCGATCATCCGCGACAAGCTCCGCACGTTCCCGCTCAATCTTCCGAACCGCGGGCAGGCTCCCGGCATCCCGAACGACATCGTGGTCGAGACGATGTGCCAGGCCGACGCCAACGGCCCGCGCGGCGGCGCGCCCGCGACGGTGCCGGGTGTGCTGGGCGAGTACGTGCGCCGGATGACCGCAGTCGACGAGTTGTGCGTGGAGGCCGCCATCAGCGGCAAGCGCGACGACGTGATCGCGGCGATGCTCGCCGACCCGCTCTCGAGCAAGATCGACTACGACGACATGGTGCGCATGACCGACGAGCTCCTCGCCGCGACCAAGCCTTGGCTCCCGCAGTTCGCCTGACGAGACAGTCAGGGGCGGAGCCGCCGGTCGAGCCAGTCGTAAGCAACCTGTTCGAAGCGTGACCGGTTCAGCCATTCGCAGTGATGGCCCGCGCCTTCGGCGGCAGTGAAGTCGACCAACTCGGCGTGGGCACCGGTGATCTCTTCGAGCACGCGTGACGCGCTGCTCGACAACGGGTCGGACTCGGCAGCCGTCACGAGCGTGGAGCAGTGCACGTCCTCGAGGTGACCCGCGAGTGTGAAGTCGTTGATCGCGCGCACGTACTCGCCGATGCTGTCGACGCCGTGGGCCCAGAAGCCGCGCTGCTTCAGGAACCAATGGAGCAATCGCGACGAGTCCGCGAGCTGCTCGATCGGCACGAGGATGTCGTCGGGGATGTCGGGGAAGTTCTCGAGCAGGCTCTCCGCGACCTGCAGGAGCTCGAGGCGGGCCAACATGCCTTCTCGGATGCCGTACAGACCCGGATCCGCAATGCACGCGGCGAGCCGGTGCTCGGCCGACGCGGCGCGCAACGCGAGGTGTCCGCCGAGACTCCAACCCATGTGCGCGACCGATCGGCGTCGACGTCGGGACGTTCGAGGAGCGCGTCGAGCAGCGGGGTCACCACCGTCTCCCAGTCGGCGCGCAGCGGTACTCCTTGTTCCACCAGCATGCGACCTTGGCCCGGGCCGTCGAAGACGGCGACGTGATACCCGCGGCGCAGCGCGGCTGTTGCCGACAGGAACAGCTCGGTCATCCCGGCGTCGTAGCCGTTCGTGAGGACGAGCAGCGGCCCGGCGGCGTCGCGGCACGGGAGGAACCAACCGGGGACCGTCGCGCCGGCGAGCTCGACGGCGAACGACTCGGCGGGGAGGTCGAGCAATTCGATCGCGTGCTCGAACGCGGCACGTTGGCGCGCGAACGCGTCGACGAGCCGCCCGTCGACGGGCCGGCCGAACAGCGGGCGGTTCGCGATCCCGTAGTAGTTCGCGGCGCGCAAATACGCCTCGCGCGCGCTCACCCGGCGCCCGGCGGCTCGCGAGGCATCGGCCGACTGCGTGAGGCGTGCGGCGGTTGCGCACCACTCAGTGAACCAACTGGTGTCGTCGCCGTCGGCTATCCGCCCGCACGTGCTGATGATCTCGCCGGGTTCGGCGCCGCCGCGGGAGACCGTCCCGAGCGCGGTTTCCGCGGCCAACCACTCGTGCAGCTCGTCGGCAAAGAAGAAGTGCCCGGGTTGGGAGCCGACCATCGATCGCTCGGTCAGCGATGCGTCAGACGCCGCCGCGCGACCTTGGCATACGCGCCGATGCCGCTCGGGACGGAGAACGCCTCCGATGCACGCGTGAGCGTGGCGATCTCGTCGATCGTCAGCTCGAGATCGGCGGCCTCGACGTTGGCGACCAGCTGGTCGACGCTCGACGCGCCCGGGATCGCGATCACGTTCTGGTGGCTGATCACCCATGCGAGCGCGACCTGCGCGGGCGTCGCGTCGTGCGCGTTGGCGACCGCGCGCACGGCGTCGATGAGCGGCTGCGCCCGGTCGAGGCTCTCGGGCAGAAAGAGCGGGTTGTTGAGACGCGCGGACCCGGTGGGCGGGTGCGCCGACGTGTACCGACCGGACAGCATGCCCATGCCGAGCGGGCTGTAGGCGATCACGAGCCGGTCGTTGGCCTGCGCGTACGGCACGAGGTCGGAGTCGGGCTTGCGCGCGACGAGGCTGTACTGCACCTGGTTCGAGAACACGGGCGAACCGAGCGCGTCTTCGGCCGCGCGCCAGCGCCCGAGCGAGAAGTTGCTGACACCGACGTCGGTGATCACCCCCGCTCGCTGCAGGCGACGCATCCCTTCCATCTGCTGCGTGATCGGCACGATCGGGTTCGGCCAGTGGATCTGATACAGATCGATCACGTCGATGCCGAGGCGATCGCGGCTCCGGCGTCCGTGGCGCTCGACCCAGCCGGCCGTGGGCGCGAGCGGAAAGACCTTCGAGGCGACGAACGCTTCCTTGCGGCGTTCGCCGAGCGCGCGCCCGACGATCTGTTCGGAGTTGCCGCGCCCATAGATCTCCGCGGTGTCGATGACGTTGACCCCGAGGTCGAGCGCGCGCTGGAGGATGCGACCGGCCTCGACATCGGCGTAATCCGACCCGTAGCCCCAGTCCTTGGAGCCGAACTGCCAGGTACCCAGGCCGATCGCCGAGAGCCGGGTTCCGCGAACGTCGACATAGCGCATGGTCGGGAGCCTAGAGGCCCGACGCCTCGTTCGCGGCCTACGCTCCGATGTCATGGGTTGGGAATACATCTTGGTGTCGAAGCGCATGGACAAGTGGGTCGTACCCGGACGCGACGAGTACGAAGGCGCCGGCGTCCTGATCGATCTGCTGAACACGCTGGGCTCGCACGGGTGGGAGCTCGTGACCGCGCTCGGCGATCCGGGGCAACCGCGGCTGTACCTGAAGCGCCCGGCGGACTGACCCGGGCGCGCCGCGAGGGTCCTGCGCGTGGGTCTTCCTGTTTCGCGTGATCTCGTAGCTGCCGTGTTCGAACGGCTCGTGCCCCGAGATGCGTTTCCGGGCGCGACCGAAGCCGGCTTGATCGACTGGCTCGACGCGAGTTGCGACGGCGAACACCGGCGCATCTGGGCAGTGCTCGTCCCGGGATTCGCGGCGCTGGAACGCAACTCGTTCGCGCGGTTCGGGCATTCGTTCGCAGCCATCCCGCCGGCCGAGCAGGACGCGCTCCTCAGCGCGTTCGAGGCCGGCGACGGGGCGCGGTTCGTGGGCTCGGCGACCTGGCTCGCGGCGGAGGGCTACTACGCGCGCCCGGGGCCCGGCTGGGAGATGGTGGGCTATCGCGCGGGCCCGAAGCGCGCACCTGTCGCCGAACCGGTACCCGCCCGAGTGACGACATCCCGGCTCGCCGACGCCGGCGACCAATACGACGTCGTGGTCATCGGCGCCGGAGCGGGGGGCGGCGTCGCGGCATGTGTGCTGGCGGAGTCCGGCGCCCGGGTGTTGCTCGTCGAGCGCGGCGAGTGGCTCCCGTTCGCGGACGTCGGTTCCGACCACGTTCGCAACCACCGGCTCGCCGTCTACGGCGACAACACGCCGGTCGCCATCGATCCCGGACCGCGCGTGCTGGCCTCGGCGGATCGCGAGCGCGTCGTACCCGCATCGCACCATCCGGGGTGGAACGCGAACGCGATGACCGTTGGTGGTGGGACTCGCGTCTTCGGCGCGCAGGCCTGGCGCTTCTTTCCCGACGATTTCCGCATGGCGACGCGTTACGGCGTGCCCGACGGCAGCGCGCTCGCGGATTGGCCGATCACCTACGCCGATTTGGCGCCGTACTACGAGCGGGCGGAGTGGGAGATGGGCGTTTGCGGCCGCGGCGGCGCGCACCCGGCCGACGGTCGCCGGGCGCGCGACTACCCGATGCCGCCCGTGCCGGCCACCGTCGAGGCCGAAGTGCTCGCGCGCGGCGCGGCCGCGCTCGGATGGGCGACCGGACCGGTGCCGCTCCTGATCAACTCCGTTCCGTACGACGGGCGCGCCGACTGTGTGGACTGCGGGCAGTGCGTCGGCTTCGCGTGCCCGACCGACGCGAAGAACGGCACCCACAACACCGTGATCCCGCGGGCGCTCGCGAGCGGGAGGTGCACGCTCGTGACCGGGTGCGTGGCCGAGCGGATCGAGACCGACCGCAACGGTCGCGCGACCGCGGTGACGCTCGTCGACGCGACGCGCGGGCGCCGCACCGTGCGCGCCGGTCAGGTCGTGGTCGCGGCCGGCGCGATCGAGTCGGCGCGGCTCCTCCTGGCCAGCCGGAGCGCTGCGCATCCTTCGGGCATCGGCAACGCCCACGATCAGGTGGGTCGCCACCTCCAGGGACACCTCTACACCGGTGCGTTCGGGCGCTTCGACGATGTCGTGCAGGACGGCACCGGACCGGGCCCGGCGATCGCGACGTGCGCGTTCGTGCACGGCAATGCCGGGATAGTCGGGGGCGGCATGCTCGCCAACGAGTTCGTGAAGCTCCCGATGATGTTCTGGCTCACGGCGCAGGAACCGGACGCGCCGCGATGGGGTGCGGCCGGCAAGCACGCGATGCGAGACGCGTACCGCCGCACGAGCCAGGTGTGCGGCCCGGTGCAGGAGATCCCGACCGCGACGGCCCGGGTGACGCTGGCCGAGCACGTGCGCGACGACCTCGGGCGTCCGGTCGCGCGCCTCGCGGGCCGTCAACACCCCGAGACCGTGCGCACGGCCGCGGCCCTACGGGCTCGGGCCGAGGAGTGGCTGCTCGCCAGCGGTGCCCGCCGCGTGTGGACGGCACCGATCGGCGACGCGATCTCGGCCGGGCAGCACCAGGCGGGAACGTGCCGCATGGGCGACGATCCGGCGCGCTCGGTGACCGA
>CAZLEC010000341.1:0-5390 GCA_964558245.1 uncultured Burkholderiales bacterium
TCGAAGGTCGTCGAGGGTCGCAGCGGCGCGATCGACGCCGGCCGCGCCGAGGCGCTGGCCGGCGCGCTGGTCTCGGGGGCCGAGCGGCTCGCGGCCGCGCACGCCAAGCTCGAGAAATCCGACGACTACGCCAAGCGCACCGCGCAGCTCGCGACCGGCCGGCTCGAGGTGCTGCGCCGGCTCGCGGCGCCCGAAGCCGACGACGTCGTGTGGGTCGAGGCGATCGGCCGCAGCCGGCGGCTGCGGATCGCTCCGGTCGAGCCGGGCGCGACGATCGGCTACCGGCTCCTCGACCAACGGCCGGTGATCGCGGTCTCGGCGACGCTCGGCGGGGAGTTGCCGTTCGCGGCGGTGGCATTCCAACTCGGGCTGCAACCGGGATCGTCGCCCGGCCACTGGGGAGACCGCGACGACGACGGTCGCCTGACGTCGGAGGCGGGTCGCGGGTACGTCGCGTTGCAGGCGCCGTCATCGTTCGACTGGCGGGAACAGGGCCTGCTCTACGTCGGCAAGGACCTGCCCGATCCCGGACGGGAGCGCGTCGCGTGGCTAGAGGAGTCGGCCGAGCGGTGTTGCCGGCTCGTCAACGCCGCGGGTGGTCGTGCGCTCGTGCTGTGCACGTCGCACGCGAACGTCGCGCACTTCGCCGAAGTGCTGAAGTCGCGTACGACCCACGAGGTGCTCGTACAGGGTGACGCCGACAGCGGCCGGCTCGCGCGCGCGTTCCTCGACGACGAGACCTCGGTGCTCGTCGGCACGAGATCGTTCTGGGGTGGTATCGACGCCGCCGGAGTCGGTTGCGTGCTGGTGGTGATCGACAAGATCCCGTTCCCGGTGCCCGACGATCCGATGCACGCCGCGCGCCGGGCGCGCGCGCAAGCGCGAGGCCTCGACGCGTTCATCACCGTCGACATCCCGGCGGCCGCGCTCGTGTTGGCGCAGGGCGCCGGTCGGTTGATCCGCCGGCGCACCGATCGGGGTGTCGTGGCGGTGTTCGACTCGAGGCTCGCGACTCGGCAGTACAAGACGCACCTGCTCGCGGCGATGCCGCCGTTCCGTCGGAGTGTCGACCTCGAGCAGACGTGCGCGTTCCTCGCGCATGCGGCGGGCGACCTCCCGCAGTCGGGACTGGATGCGCTCATGGCCACCCCGACCGCACCGGTCGATCACGATCCCACCGACGTTCGTGACGACATTTCGATGGGCGAGTCGGTCGAGATCAGGAACGTGACGGTCTGCCCGGTGTGCGAAGCCGACCTCACCGAACGCTGCATCGGCCCGAACGGCACGCTGGCGTTCCTACATCACGCCCGGGTGACGAACACGCCGATCTGACGGCGACCGCACGCGCGTGACTCGCGTCGCGGTCAGTCGCTGCGGGCCTGCGTCAGCGCCAGCGGGAACACCGGCCCGGCACCGGCTTGCCGGAGCAGCGACGCAACGACGGTGACGGTCCAGCGCGAGTCGACGATGTCGTCGACAAGGTACGCGGCGCCCGCGGGAACCGGCCCCGAGACGGCGAACGCGCCCGACACGTTGGCGAACTGCTGGGAAGAGTTGCCCATCTCGGCCTTCGGTGCGGTCTCGCGCGACTTCGCCACGGCCGCGACGAACGGCAGCTGCAGACGGGCCGCGACGCGCGCCGCGAGCGACGGCACCAGATCCGGGTGACGGAGGGAAGGAACGCACGTGACCCAGGTCGGGGGCGGGTCGGCCGCTTTGCCGCGCGTCAACTCGGCGAGGGCTTCGGCCAGCTCGTCGTGATAGGTGCCGGCGAGCTTCTGCGCGACCACGGCGCGACCCCATCCGCCGTCGCCCGAGAGACTGAGGACGCGTCCGGGCTCGGCCCGCTCGCTCACCGGGATGCGCGAGCCGTCGGGCCACTGCTTGCGGGGCTCGAGTGCGAACGATTGGTCGCGGAGGAAGTGCAGCGCGTCGCGGGCCAGCGCCTCGTCGACGCCGTGCGAGAACAAACCGTGCCCGAGGCAGCGCGCGCAACGCCCGCACGGCGCGGCGCCGGGATCGTCGAGCTCGCGACGGAGGAACTCCATGAGGCAGCCCGACCCGTCGAGGAACTCGCGCATGCGCTCCTGCTCGTCGTGGCGGCGGGCGGTCACCGCGTCGACGCGTGCGGAGGGGTACTCCCAGGGCGTCTGCGTGCGTTTCCACTTCTGCCCGTCGCGCGCGACCACCCCCTCGACCTCGAGGACCTTCAGCATGTTGGTGAGCCGGCTGCGCCGCAGGTTCACGGCCCGTTCGAGCTCGGCGAGCTTGACCCAGCCCCCGTGCTCGGCGATGAGGTTCACCACCTCCTCGGCGTGCTCACGCGAAGGGAACGCAGCGTTGATGAACCAGTCCTGGATCTGACGGTCTTCGCGGCCGGAGAGCGCGATCGCGAAGGCCTGCTCGATCGACCGGCCCGCCCGGCCGACCTGTTGGTAGTACGCGACCGCGGAGCCCGGCATCTGGAAGTGCACCACGAACGCCAGGTTCGGCTTGTCATACCCCATCCCGAGGGCCGAGGTGGCGACCACGCATTTGAGCTCGTTGGCCTGGAGCTGGCGCTCGATCTCGATCTTGGTCTCGGTGGACTCGTCGCCGAAGTACGCCCGGGCGTCGATCCCGTGCCCGCGCAGCCACCCGGTCACGCGCCGCGCGTCCTCGACGGTGAGCGTGTACACGATGCCGGTTCCGGGGAGCTTCGGGATCGTCTCGGCGAGCCACGCGAGCCGGTCGGCCGGACGCGGGAGGTGCACGACGTCGAGCGCGAGGCTCTCGCGGTCGAGTGGCCCGCGCAGCACGAAGAGATCCTCGCCCAGCTGATCGACGATGTCTTCCACGACGCGGTCGTTGGCAGTCGCAGTCGTGCACAGCACGGGAACGCCGGGCGGGAGGAGATCGAGCACACCGGTGATCCGCCGGTAGTCGGGCCGGAAGTCGTGGCCCCAGTCGCTGATGCAGTGCGCCTCGTCGATCACGAGCAGCCCGACGCGCGACGCGATCAGCGGCAGCATGGAATCGCGGAATCGCGGATTCGCGAATCGCTCGGGCGCTACGAGCAACAGGTCGATCTCGTCGCGCTCGAGCGCGCCGACGATCTGATCCCAGTCGTCGGTGTTGTCACTCGTGATGCGCCCGGCGCGCACGCCGCCCAGCTGACCGGCGTCGATCTGGTTGCGCATCAGCGACAGGAGCGGCGAGACCAACAGGGTCGGGCCCCGCCCTCGATCGCGGAGCAGCTTGGTGGCGACGAAGTAGACGGCGCTCTTGCCCCAGCCGGTCCGCTGCACCACGAGGCTGCGCCGCTGCTCCTCCACGAGCGCGTGGATGGCTCGGAACTGGTCGCCCCGGAAGTCGGCGTCGTCGCCGACCAGCTCGCGCAGCGCGGAGCGGGCCTGATCTCGGAGTTCGGTCATCGGGAGCTGCTTCCGTGCTGCACGGGGAGATCCTGTCACGGGGGTGAGACAGGAGCCTGCGGGCCTGCGATACAGCGCCGGGGCGACCTCAACGGCCAAGCTTGTCGGAATGACCACCGAGTCCGAGCCCGACGCCGCGTCCGCGCCCGGCTCCGGTGGCGTGCCCGAGCCGGGCACCTCGACCCGGCGGCGGGTGATCGGCGGCCTGCTCGAGGTGACGGTCACGGGGGTGGCGTTCTACTTCGTGCTCCCGAAGGTCATCTACGCCTTCTCGGCGTTCCCGCGGGTGTCGTCGGTGGGCATCGTGTGGATCGCGGTGGTGCTCGTCTGCGAGGGCACGAGCTTCGTGATGGTGTGGATGCTGCTCCGGCTCGCGACGCGCACCACGCAGTGGTTTGCGATCGCGACGTCGCAGCTCGCCGCCAATGCGCTGAGCTCGATCCTTCCCGCGGGCGCGGCCGCGGGCGCCACGTTGCAGGTACGCATGCTCGGCGACGCGGGCATCGACACGGCAACGGCCGCGTCGGGCATGACGGCGTTCACGCTCCTGCAGTTCGCCACGGTTGCGATCGTGCCGGTGCTGTTGCTGCCCGCGGTGCTGTTGGGCATCTTGCAGCTGTCGCCGGGTCTCTCGCACGCGTTGCTGATCGGTGCGCTCGCGTTCGTTGCGATCCTCGCGATCGTCGCCGTGCTCGCGGTCTTCGACGGTCCGTTGCGTGGGGCCGGCCGAGTCGTCGAGTCGTTGAGCAATCGCCTGCACCGGCACCGCGCGCCGAAGTCGGGCCTCCCGGAGCGTCTCGTCGACGAACGCAACACGATGGCGCGCACGCTCGGTCAGCACTGGCGGCGCGCGGTGTTGTTGAGCGTGGGCCGCGTCGCGTTCGACTATCTGGCACTGCTCGCCGCGGTTGCCGCGGTCGGTGCGCATCCCAGCCCGTCGTTGATCGTCGTCGCGTACGTGTCGAGCGTGGTGTTGGCGCTCATCCCGATCACGCCGGGCGGCCTCGGGTTCGTGGAGGCCGGTCTCACCGGGGTGCTGACCCTCGCGGGCATCGCGGCCAGCGCCGCAGTGCTGGCGACCCTGCTCTACCGCCTCGCCGAGTACTGGCTCCCGATGGTGCTCGGGCCCTTCGCCTACGTGGGGTTCCGCGTCTCCCGCCGCCGAACGCGCACCGAAGGCCGCCAGCCCGGCGTATGAGGGCCGGAGGTCGCAGCTGCATGGAGGGCCGGGCGCAGATCCGGAGGTCGCAGCCGCATAAATATTGTATGCGTGCGCATATAAGTTTAGGCTCTGGTCATGACCTCTGACACGGTTCTGGTTCGGCGCCCGACGGCTACTCCGGCGGGGGAGGTGCGGGCGGCCACCTTCACCCTCGATCGGCCGGTTGCCGGGGTGCACGTCGGCATCCGCACCGACGGTGCGTGGCGTTCGTGGCGGCTCATCGCCGCCGTGTGGGACGAGTACCTGCGGCGCGACGGCGCGACCACCTCGCTGGTGGAGACGGGCGGCATGGTCGGCCAGACCGGCGCCAACGACCGCAAGCACATCGAGGAGCTGGCGAACACGGTGGAGTGCGCGATCGTCGGGCTCGGCACGTGCGGTTCGTGCACGACGTTCACGATCAAGGACTCCGTGGTCGTCGAGCAGAAGGGCAAGCCGGTGGTGGCGATCGTCACCGAGGAGTTCGAGGTGCACGGCCACAATGTCGCGACCCATCTCGGCCACGGTGACCTGAAGGTGCTCGTGCTGCCGTACCCGCTCGAGGCGCGTCCCGAAGCGGAGCTGCGTTCGATCGCCGACGAGTTCTACCCGCAGGTGCTCGCGCTGCTCGGGGTGAGCTCATGACCTTGACGACCGAGCAGGTCGAGCTCAGCGCCGACCCGCGCGAGCAGTACGAGCGCGCGATCGCGGAACGATGGAGCGACGGCGTGCGGATGCTGCCCGCCACCGACGACGCGGTCGAGGCCCTCCTC
>CAZLEC010000342.1:0-5388 GCA_964558245.1 uncultured Burkholderiales bacterium
GCGGCCTATCGTTGTGCACCCCCCCGAGAAGGACCCCCCCATGCGCAAATTCGCCGTCATCGGAATGACGATCGCGATCGTGGCCGGCTTGTCGGCTTGCGGAAGCAGCAGCAAGCCCGCGTCGTCGACCACACCGACCACGACGACACCGGGCGCGACGACCACCCCGACCTCGTGCGGGCCGGTTCCCGCCGCGGCCGCGAACTTCAAGCCCATCGTGGCCGGGACGCTGTCGGTCGTCACGAGCCTCCCCGGCCCGGGCTTCTGGGAGGGCAGCGACACCGACCCGACGAAGGTCACCTCGGGATACGAGTTCGACATCGCCAAGTGCCTCGAGGCCGACTTCGGGCTCGCCAAGATGAAGGTCCGCAACGTCGGCTTCGACGCGATCGTCGCCGGCTCGATCACGAAGTACGACCTCGCACTCTCGCAGATCTCGATCACACCTGACCGGGCGAAGGTCGTCTCGTTCTCCACGCCGTACTTCCAGTCGAACCAGGGCATCCTGATGAAGGCGGGCAAGACGATCAGCACTCTGGCGGAGGCCACGAAGCTCACGTGGGGTGTGCAAACGGGCACCACCGCGATCGACCTGCTGAAGAAGATCGGCGTCAAGAGCCCCCACGCTTACGAGCAGCTCACGGACGCCTACACCGCGCTCGAAGCCGGGCAGGTCGACGCGATCCTCATCGACACCGCGATCAACCTCGGCGAGGCGGCCCGCTCGAAGGGCGCGTTCCACGTCGTGGCGCAGTTCAATCAGCCGGGCGGACCCGACGAGTACGGCGCGATCCTCCCGAAGGGTTCCGTGAACGTCGGTCCGATCGACGCCGTGTTCGCCAGCATGAAGAGCGCCGGTGAGTTCAAGAAGCTGGCCGACAAGGACCTCACCGCTGATCCCGGCACGATTCCCGTGATCCAAGTGCCGTCTTCCTAGGCGCACGTGAGCCCGGAGCTCCCAGATTCGTTCGCACCGCCCGGCGTCTCCCGCCGGGCGGTGTCGCGACTCCGACACCACCTCGGGCTCGCGGTCGTCGCGCAAGTCGGCGCGATCGCGATCACGATCATCACGTGGGTGCAGCTGCGCTCGTTCGATCAGTCGCTTCGCATCGGCGCGCCCGGACCTGCGATCGCGCGGGCCATCGAGATCGTGGTCGGCGTCGCCGCGCTCGTCGTTCCCGCCTACGGCACACGCGCACTCGTACGAAGCCTGCGTTCACGTCGCCTCGGCGCCGAGGGACAACGGCTCGAAGCGCGCGTCGCGGCCGAAGACGCGGGTCACGACCTGCTGTACGTGCTCGGGCTCGGGCTCTTCACCGCGATCATCGCGTTCGGAGCCTTCTTCCTCGCCGGCCACCATGCCCGCGTTCGTTCTGCGATGTTCAACTGGGACATCATCTGGACCAGCCGCACCGCGCTGATCCACGGGTTCTTGTGGAACATCAAGATCTTCGTGGTCGCGCAGATCCTCGTGCTCGCGTGGGCACTGCTCGTGGCGGTGGTGCGTCAGCTGCCCGGACGCGCGTTCGCGCCCGTGCGCCTCCTCGCGACGATCTACACCGACGTGTTCCGGGGTGTGCCCGCGATCATCGTGATCTACCTCATCGGATTCGGGTTCCCGCTCGCAGGCGTCGAACCCTTCTCGTCGCATCTCACCGGCAACGTCGCCTTGTTCTGGCTCACCGTGTTCGCGCTCGTGCTCGTGTACGGCGCGTACGTGGCGGAGGTGTACCGGGCCGGCCTCGAAAGCATTCACTGGAGTCAGGTTGCCGCCGCTCGCTCGCTCGGATTCTCACAATGGCAGACGCTCCGCTACGTCGTGATCCCGCAAGCCGTGCGGCGGATCCTGCCCCCGCTTCTGAACGACTTCGTGGCCTTGCAGAAGGACACCGCGCTCGCATCCGTGATCGCGATGCCCGAGATCCTCACCAACGCCGAGCTCCTCAAGAGCCACTATTTCAATCTCTCACCGGTCACGGGTGCGGCGATGTTCTTCCTCGTGATCACGATCCCGTTCACGCGTCTGGTCGACTACCTGATCCGGCGCGACAAGGCGAGGACCCAGGCGCATTGACCGGCTTCATCGAGCTCCGAGACGTGCACAAGCGGTTCGGCGCCAACGAGGTGCTTCGCGGCGTGAGTCTCAACGTCGACGAGCATCAGGTGGTCTGTCTCATCGGACCATCGGGGTGTGGCAAGTCGACTTTGTTGCGCTGCGTGAACGCGCTGGAGTCCATCGAAGGCGGTGAGATCTTCATCGACGACGAACGGGTCTCGGGGCGCGGGGTCGATCTCAACGCACTGCGCCAAGACGTCGGCATCGTGTTCCAGAGCTTCAACCTCTTCCCCCACATGAGCGTGCTCGAAAACGTGACCCTCGCGCCGACAAAGGTCCTGAAGCTCTCGAAGGCCGAGGCGATCGACCGCGGCCACGCGCTGCTCGACCGCATCGGCATGTGGGAAAAGCGCGACGACTACCCCGATCGCCTCTCGGGCGGGCAACAGCAACGCGTCGCGATCGTGCGGGCACTCGCGATGCAACCTCGCGTCATGTTGCTCGACGAGGTCACGAGCGCGCTCGATCCCGAGCTCGTCGCCGAGGTGCTCATGCTCGTGGGCGAGCTCGCACGCGAAGGTATGACGATGCTGATCGCGACCCACGAGATGGGGTTCGCGCGTGACGTCGCGAGCAAGGTGGTGTTCCTCTACGCGGGCCAGGTCGAAGAGCAGGGTCCTCCCGACCAGCTCTTCCGCGACCCCCACAGCGAGCGCACTCGCACGTTCCTGCGCAGCATCATCGAAGCCAAGCGGATGTGACGTCGAGCGCTACTCGACGATCTCGCTGGTTTGGAGCACCGGGGCGATCGTCGTGTAGTTCGCGACGTCGGCCAGCACGTCGGCGGTGCCCGCCGCGCCCATCGCCGCGCCCAGCGCGTCGAGCGACGCGAACTTGAAGTGCACCGCGGCGACGCTCGGGCCGTCGATGCCCTTGTCGATCTCGGCGCCGGCGAGCCCCCACGTCTTCACCGCGAGCGGCACGTGCTTTTCGCGGTAGTAGTCGTGGTCGAACGTGGCACCCTCGGTGACGGGGTAAGAGACGGTGAGACGGATCATCGCGGGTCGTCCTCTCGTTGCGATCGAACCCGCAGTCTGTCGCGACCCACGCTCGCTGCGCCATGCTGGAGCGGTCGGAGGGAAGCACATGAGCAACGGCGGCGCCCCGCCCGGGTGGTATCCGGACCCGAGCGGCAGCGGTATGCAGCGGTACTTCGACGGAAACGCGTGGACCGGGCACACGGCGCCGATGACGCCGCCCACCACCGGCTGGAGCGCGCAACCCTGGAAGGGTGCTCGCTACGGCCGGCCCCAATACGGGGCCGGCTCCCTGGCCGAACCCGGAAGCCGATTGGGCGCGCGACTCCTCGACGCGCTCGTGACGTTGCCGGTCTTCATCGTGGTCATTGCCACCACGATTGCAGTGGTCGCGCCGCATTTCGGGCCGCTCTTCCCCCCGGACAACCCGGATTCGAACGCGACCGTGCCGACCCCCGGCTTCGTGTGGCTGTACCTGACCATCCTCGGCGCGTCGTTGTTCTGCGGGTTGCTGTTCCTTCTCTATGAAGCCGTCGCGACCGGACGCTACGGACGCACGTTGGGGAAGCGTTGGATGCACATCCGGCCCGTCACGATCGAAGGCAACCCGCTCGGATGGGGTCGGTCGTTCGCCCGGGCGGCTACCTACACAATCGCCGGCTATCTGAGCTGGCTCGGGATCATCGACTACCTGTGGTGCCTCTGGGACGCCGACGCGCAGTGCCTGCACGACAAGGTCGCGGGAACGCTCGTCGTTCGCGACTGACGTCGTAAACGTTCACGGCTCGAGGATCGTGTCGAAGAGCGAACCGAGGTTCGCCAGCTGGGCCGCGGTCAGCCGACCGGTGAGATGTGCCCTGACCACGTCGTTGTGGGTCGGGCGTGCATCGCGCAGGCGACGATGGCCTTCGCGCGTGATCGCCGCGAAGAAGCTGCGGCGATCCTCCTCGTCGACGACGCGGCTCACCAGTCCGTCGCGCTCGAGACGGGTCACCAGGTGCGTGACTCCGCTCGGGGTCAGCACCACGCGTTCCGAGAGCTCGGTCATGCGGAGCCGCCCGTCGCGCGCGTTGAACAGCGTGATCAACACGTCGAACTCCTTCAGCGAAATGCGGTGCGCGGCCTGAAGCGCCGCGTCGAGCTCGCGCATCACGGTGTTGGTGAACCGGAGGCACCCGTGCCATGCATGGAACTCCGGGTCGGTCAGGAATTCACCCGCTCGGTTTTTGCTTGACACGAGGCCGCTCCCGATTTACTTTCCTACCGAAGTAAAGTTACTCTAACACAGGAGGACAGTTATGGCGTTCGCGGTCGTGCATCATTTTCCGGGCGGCACGAAGGAGAACTACGAGGCGTCGATCGGCGCCGTGCACCCCGGCGGCGGCGGTTTGCCCGCCGGGCAGGTCTTCCACGCGGCCGGAGCATCTCCGGGGGGCTGGACGATCATGGCCGTGCACGAATCGAAGGAGAGCTGGGAGCAGTTCCGCGACGGCATCCTCCTCCCGCGGATGCAAGCGGGCATCGAAGGCGGATTCCCGACCCCGCCCCAGGAGATCGAGATCGACGTGTACAACCTCACGCCGTGACCCCTGCCAACAGGCTCTGACAACTCTCTACCTCGAAGGGAAACCAACATGGTTGGCAACAACCGGATCTCCGCGGTACTCGTCTCGACCGATTTGGAGAAGAGCCGGGACTTCTACGAGCACAAGGTCGGGCTCACGTTGTCGCCGGAGACGATCAAGAACCACCTCGTCTTCGACTGCGGTAACGGCACGACGCTGCTGATCTACGGCCGGGGCAACGGCAACCGCGCCGACCACACGCAAGTGCGCTTCTGGTCGACCGACATCGAGAAGGACGTCGCCGAGCTGGTCGGACGCGGCATCACTTTCGAGGAGTACGACATGGGCGCGTTCAAGACGGTCGACCACGTCGTGACCACGGCGGGCATCGGCCGGTCGGCGTGGTTCAAGGACCTCGACGGCAACACGATCGCGATCTTCCAACCCGAGTGACCGCACCCGCGGCCGCCCGGCGCTACCCGACGGAGTCGGGCTGGTTCAGCTCGATGAAGTTGCCGAAGGGGTCGTGCAGGAACGCCTGGCGGCCGGCGCCGGGTATGCGGTCGCTCGTGTAGACCTTCTGGTCGGCCGCGCGCAGGTCGGCGACGGCGGCTTCGAGGTCGTCGACCCGGATCGCGAAGTGGTCGGATCTCGGGCGCGGCTCGTCGGACTGCATCAGGTGCACCTGCTGGCCACCGGCATCGAGCCAGTGGCCGGGGCCGAGATCGGG
>CAZLEC010000343.1:0-5382 GCA_964558245.1 uncultured Burkholderiales bacterium
CAGGTGGAGTCGGCGAAGGGCACGACGGTTCGGTCGTGCACTTCGGGCTGCGGGCCGGCAACACGTATGTCGATCCGATGGCGCTCTTCCGGCCGGCAGACCTCGCGTCGATCGTGCATCTGGCGCCGACTGCGGAATCCCCGCGTCCCGCCGACGCGTCGAGCGAGCGACGCGGGCTCTTGGCCGGCATCGCGCACGAGGCCGGGAACGTCGGTCACGCGGTGGTCGTCGGCCTCGATGCCGCGGGTCACGTCATCGTTGCCGCCGCCCGGGCCGGGCAGGCGCAGGTCGCGTCGCGGTTCCCGCTCGCCGTCGCGACGCTGCGAGCCGGATCGGAGTGGCTCGCGCAGCGCGACCACTGTGATCCCCACGCGCCCCCCGCCGACGGGGAGGGCGGTTCCGACCATCGAGTGATGGTCGTCGCCGGTATCGACAGCAGCATGACGGGCGGGAAGTCCTCCGTTTCGCTGCCGGTGTCGGCGCTCGGCTACCAACCCGACGAGGTCACGTATTTCTCGTACTCCCGCACCGGTGGTGACTACACGCCCGCCGACACGGAGGGGCCGATCATGCTCGCGGCGCGTCGCCTGGCCGGCCAGCTGCGTGCGCTCGAACGCAGCGAGCCGGGCCGGGAGGTCGACCTCCTCGCACACTCGCAAGGAGGTGTCGTGGTCGAGACGTTCCTGACGATGATCTACAAGCGCGGCGACCGGTCGTATCCGCCGCTCGGAACCGTCGTCACGTTGGCGTCACCGCTGCGGGGTGATCCGCTGGCCACGGCGGCCGGCGACATCGAGCGCACGACCTCGGGGACACTCGGCCTCGACGGAGCCGGGAGGGTCGCACGCGCAGTCGGCGCGCCGCTCCCGATCGGATCGCCGGCCCTGCGGGATCTCGGGGCGCACTCCGACCTCATGCACCGCCTGAGCGCCGCGCCCTGGCCCGACACGGTGGAGGTCACGACGATCGGAAGCGCCACCGACGTCTTCGTACCGGGCAACGCGGCAACGCTTCCGGGTGCGCACGCGAGGATCGTCGTGCCGCACGCGCTGAACGCGCACACCGGGATACTCCAGGATCCGGCCGCGATGCGAGACGTGCGCGCCGCGCTCGAAGACAAGCCGTTGCCGTGTCAGTCGCTCGTGACGATCTTCGCGGGAAAGACGTTTGCGCCCGCGATCGGCGCGGCCGAGGCTCTCGTCGGGTCGGCCGGCGAGGCCGTGGGCCGAGTGCTGGACGCGCAGTCGTGACGCGGCGGCAGGTGGTCGCGGCGGTGGTGTTGGTGCTCACCGGCGCGGGGTGCGCAGGTGGAGGTGGCCGCGCCGCCTCGGCCCCACGCCCGCACGAGCACGCGCCGACCCGGGGGGCCGGATCGATCGCTCGCACGATGACGGCTTCGGTCGGCGTGCTCGGTGGCGAGCCCGGCGGCATCTCGGCCGATCGCGCCGGCATCGTCGCCGCGATCGACGAGGAACGCGTGGTCTCGCTCGACCAGCGCGGCGACCGGCTCTGGTCATCGGCGGTGCGCGGCGCCGCTCGCGGCTGGCCCTGGATGGGTGACGGCATGGTCGTGATACCGACACTCGTTTCCGGCGGATCGGGCGGCTGCGTGGCACTCGACCGCGCGACCGGTGCGCGGCGATGGTCGTACCAGGAGCGGGGTGCCGACGGGGTCGCAGTCGCGAGCGCCGGACCCGACGTGTACTGCGCGCTGGGCGACGGTGTCGTCGTGGCGATCGAGCGCGCGACCGGCGCGCGTCGTTGGCGCGCGGTGTTGGAACCGTCGGTGTCCCGATCGCTCGCATCAGTGTCCGAACGCAGCGCGTTCGCGGTCGACTCGACAACGCACACGCTCGCGTTGACGGTCTGGTTCGCCGGGCACCCGTACCTCTCGCTGCGCCGGCTCGACACGGGAGCCGAGCGGGGACTCGTCGACCTGCTCGATGCCGGATCCGCAAGCTCGCCGGTGGCGATCCGTCCCGGGCTCCTCGCGGTCGGCGCGTCCGAGCCGGGCCATGTGTGCACGATCGACCTCAGACCGCAGCCCGTGCGGGCGCCGGCGTGTGTGGCCGTGCCCGCGCCGACCGGCTTCGATCCCTCGGCAATCCCGGTCGTGAGCGGCCACACGCTGGTCATCACGTCCAAGGACGGCTGGGTCATCGCGATCGACACCGCGCGACTGAAGGTGCTGTGGTCGGTGCGCACGCCGGCGCCGATCCTCGACAGCCATCCGGTCGTCGTCGGCCCCGACGTGCTCGTCGCCGACTGGGCGCGGGTCCCGTGGCTGCTCCGGCTCCGAGACGGCGCCAAGATCTCCGGCCCGAGCGTCGAAGGTGCGGTCATCGCGACCGCGGCCGATGCCGCCGGAGGGTTCGACGTGGCCGTCCGTGGCGGAGCGCATGCGGGCATCGAGCGGTGGACGCAGTCCGGCGCCTGACCCGATAATCGGACAATTCCGACCAGTACTCCCGAAGCCGTCCCGGGTCGGGCGCGGAGGTCGGCCGCTACACTCCGGGCCGTCCCCACTCTTCGAAACCGGACCAAGCACGCCCGCGAACCCGAGGTGGCGTCCGACTGCAACAGCGGCCGGTGCTCTCGCGGACGGAAGATCGAACCTTCAGGGAGGAACGGCTGTGGCCGTCGTGAGCATGAAGCAGTTGTTGGAAGCTGGCGTCCATTTCGGGCACCAGACCCGGCGTTGGAACCCGAAGATGAAGCGGTTCATCTTCGGGGAGCGCAACGGGATCTACATCGTCGACCTGCACCAGACGCTGGATCGCATCGACACCGCGTACCGATTCGTGCGTGAAGACGTCGCCCGCGGCGGCAGTGTGCTCTTCGTCGGAACGAAGAAGCAGGCGCAGGAGCCCGTCGAGCGCCAGGCGGAGGCGTGCGGCATGCCGTACGTCAACTTCCGCTGGCTCGGCGGCATGCTCACCAACTTCCAGACCGTCCACTCGCGGGTCGCGAAGTTGCGCGAGTTCCAGCGCCAGGTCGACTCCGGTGAGGTCGATCTGATGTCGAAGAAGGAAGGGCTCAAGGTCCGGCGCGATCTCGCGAAGCTCGAGCGCAACCTCGGCGGCATCAAGAATCTCGAGAAGCTCCCGAGCATCATCTTCGTGATCGACACGAAGAAGGAGCACATCGCGGTCACCGAGGCCAACCGCCTGCACATTCCGGTGGTCGCAGTCGTCGACACCAACTGCGATCCCGACGTGATCGACTACGTGATCCCGGGGAACGACGACGCGATCCGCTCGGCGAACCTCATGTGCCGCGTGATCGCCGACGCCGTGAAGGAGGGCCGCGAGATGGCCCGCCGGCGCAACGTGCGCCCCGGAACGCGGTCGGAGGACGTGGCGCCGGTGGCTGCCGTCGCAGCGCCTCCTCGCCCGACCCGCACTCCCGAGCAGGAGCGCGAGTTCCAGGAGCGCCAGCGCGAGGCCAAGGCGGCCGCGGCCGCCAAGCAGCGCGAGATCGAGGAGCGGGCCCAGCAGGCAAAGGATGCGGCGAAGGCCGCGCCGGCGCCCGAGGCTCCGGTCGCCTCGGCCGAGGCCGTAAGCGCGGAGACCACCGAACCCACCCCGGCCACGACGGCGGGCGACACCGAAGGAGCGTGACCATGGCCGAGATCGCCGCCAAGGACGTCGCCGCGCTCCGGAAGATCACGGGCGCGGGGATGATGGACTGCAAGAAGGCGCTCTCCGAGACCGACGGCGACGTCGAGCGCGCCAAGGACTGGCTGCGCGAGAAGGGCATCGCGGGCGCGGCGAAGCAAGCCGGCCGCGAGGCGAACGAAGGCGCGATCGAGGTGCGCGTCGACGGCGGCGTGGCCGCGCTCGTCGAGCTCAACTGCACCACCGACTTCGTCGCCAAGGGCGATGTGTTCAAGCAAGCCCTGGCGAAGCTCGTGCAGATCGTGATCGAGAAGGGCGACGCCGACCTCGGCGCGCAACAGATCGACGGCGAGTCGGTCGACGACTTCGTGAAGGGTCTCGCGGGCTCGCTGGGTGAGAACATCCAACTCGGTCGCACCGTCCGGTTCGAATCGCCCGACGGGCTGCTCGACGCGTACAAGCACGTCCAGAACGAGCGGGGTGTGGTGGGCGTCATCGTGGAGCTCGGCGGGGTCGACCCGGCCGATGCCAAGGCCCGCGAGGTCGCGCACGACATCGCGCTGCACATCGCGAGCGCCGCGCCCCGCTGGGTCACCCGCGACGACGTGCCGGCCGACGTGATCGAGCGCGAGCGCAAGATCTACGAGAGCCTGGCCCGCGAAGAGGGCAAACCCGAGCAGGCCTGGCCGAAGATCATCGAGGGCAAGATCAACGGCTTCTACAAGGCCAACCCGGGTGGCGCGCTCGTCGAGCAGTCGTTCGTGAAGGATCAGAAGTCGACAATCGGGGCGCTCGTCGCCGGGCTCGGCGGCGGTGCCACGGTGCGTCGTTTCGCGCGGGTCAAGATCGGCGAGGAGTGATCCGCCCGCCCACACACGTGAGGAGTTGCTGATGTCCGAGAGCCGGTACCGGCGAGTGGTGCTCAAGCTCTCGGGCGAGGCGTTCGCCGATCGATCGCTCAACTTCGGCATCGACTCCGACGTCGTCCAACGGATCGCGGCGGAGGTCACCAAGGCGCGTGACGACCTCGGCGTCGAGATCGCCATCGTCGTCGGCGGCGGCAACATCTTCCGGGGCATGAGTGGCGCGAACGGCGGCATGGACCGGGCGCGCGCCGACTACATGGGCATGCTCGCCACCGTGATCAACGCGCTCGCGTTGCAGGACGCGCTCGAGCAGCTCGGTCAGCCGACCCGCGTGCAGACGGCCATCACCATGTCACAGGTCGCCGAGCCCTATATTCCGCTACGCGCGATCCGTCACCTCGAGAAGGGCCGGTTCGTGATCTTCGCTGCGGGCAACGGCAATCCGTACTTCACGACCGACACGACGGCGGCGCTGCGCGCGGCCGAGATCGGGGCCGACGCGGTGCTGAAGGGCACGCATTCCGGCGTCGACGGCGTGTACAGCGCCGATCCGCGTTTGCACCCCGACGCGGTGAAGCTCGAATCGGTCACGTACATCGACGTGCTCCAGCGCGGTCTGCAGGTCATGGACTCGACCGCGATCACGTTCTGCATGGACAACTCGCTGCCGATCATCGTGTTCGACGTGATGCAGCCGGGCAACATCACCAAGGCGCTCACCGGCGAGCCGATCGGGACACTCGTGCATCCGAAGGAGGCATCGTGAGCAAGCCCGTCGACGACGCGCACGACAAGATGCACAAGGTCGTCGTCCACCTGCAGGATCAGTTCGGCAGCGTGCGCACGGTCCTGTACTGGTCAGATCTGTTGTTGTTGTTGTTGGTTTAGTTTTTATGTTG
>CAZLEC010000344.1:0-5372 GCA_964558245.1 uncultured Burkholderiales bacterium
CGCGGCCGGGGTCGTGGCCGAGACGATGGTCGCGCTCGTGCTCGCCTCCGAGGCGCTGCGCAAGTTCGGTGGCGACTCGCTCACCGAGTTCGTCCGGAACCACGACGCGTACCGCGCCTCGTTGCGATGACCCGCAAGCACCTGGTCCTGATCGGTCTGATGGGCGCGGGCAAGACCACCGTCGGCCTCGAGTGTGCGCGCCGGTTGGGGCGGACGTTCGTCGACACCGACGATCTCGTCACCGACAACGCGCACATGACCGTCGAGGGGATCTTCGCGAAGGAGGGTGAACCGCGATTCCGCGAGATCGAGCGCACGGTCGTCGCGGACGTGTGCGCGTCGCCCGAGGCGCTCGTCATCGCGTGCGGCGGGGGGACCGTGCTCGACGCCGAGAACCGGCGCGCGTTGCGCGCGTCCGGCGTCGTGATCTGGCTGCGCGCGCCGACGGCGACGCTCCTCGCCCGTGTCGGCGACGGATCCAGGCGGCCGTTGTTGCGCGATGATCCCGCGGGCGCGCTGCAGCGGCTCGAACGGCTCCGGGAGCCGGCCTACGAGTCCGCGGCTCACGCGTGCGTCGATACCGACGACCTCGATGTCGCGGCGGTCGCCGGTCGTGTGTTGTCGGTGTTCGAGGCGGACGCGGCATGACCGCAGGGATACGCGTCGAGCTCGCCGAGCGCAGCTACGACATCGTGGTCGGCCCGGGCGCCATCGCCGACGTCGGCACCGTGCTCGCGGGACGCCGGCGCGCGGCCGTCGTCACCCAGGCCGCCGTTCCCGACGAGCACGTCGATCAGGTCCGCGCCGCGCTCGGCCGGGCCGGTGTCGCCCACGAGACCTTCCTGATGGGCGAGGGCGAGGACCACAAGACGCTCGCGACGATCGACGATCTGTGCCGGCGCTTCACGCGCGGCGGGCTCCGGCGCGGCGACGCGGTCGTCGCGGTCGGCGGCGGGGTCGTCGGCGACACCGCGGGCTTCGCGGCCGCGGTCCACTATCGCGGAGTCGACATGGTGCAGATCCCGACGACACTCCTCGCCATGGTCGATTCCGCGATCGGCGGCAAGACCGGCGTGAACCTGCCCGAGGGCAAGAATCTCGTCGGCGCCTTCCATCAGCCGCTCGCGGTGCTCGCCGATCCGGGCGTGCTCGCCACGTTGTCCGACCGCGAATACCGGTGCGGGCTGGGCGAGATCGCGAAGTACGCGCTGATGGGCGACGACTTCGTCAGCGCCCGGGCCGACGATCTCGTGGCGCGCGATCCCGCGGTGCTGAGCGACGTCATCGCCCGCAGCGCCGCCATCAAGGCGCGCTACGTCGCGGCCGACGAGCTCGAGACCACCGGCACGCGCGCGGTGCTCAACTACGGTCACACCCTCGCGCACGCGCTCGAGACGGCATCGGGCCACGCGCTGTTGCACGGTGAAGCGGTCGCGGTCGGCCTCGTGTTCGCCGCGCAGCTCGCCGGAACCCTCGAACGGATCGATCCGGCCGCGGTCGCGCACCACGAGCAACTCGTCGGTCGGCTCGGGCTGGCGGGGCGCGCCCCCGCGGGCCTGCGCGCCGACGACGTGGTCCCGATCATGGCGCGCGACAAGAAGTCGGGGGGCGGCCTCACGTTCATGCTCGCGGGACCGAGCGGGATCGAACGGGTCGACGATCCGGACCCGGCGGCGGTACGCAAGGCACTGGCGACGATCGGGATAGAGGGATAGGCCACTCATGGCGACCATCTTGTTGCTCTCCGGACCGAACCTGAACCTGCTCGGCGAACGCGAGCCTCATCACTACGGCTCGACGACGCTGGACGAGATCGTGGGGATCGTGACCGAGGCCGCGGCCAAGTTCGGCCATGACGTCGAGCACCTCCAGTCCAACCACGAAGGCGTCCTGGTCGACGCGATCCAGGGCGCACGGGGCCGCTGCGCGGCGATCGTGTTCAACCCCGGCGCGTTCTCGCACTACGCGTACGCGCTCACCGATGCACTCGCGCTGTACGACGGGGTCAAGATCGAGGTGCATCTCTCGAATCCGTACGCGCGAGAGGTTTGGCGTCGGCACTCGGTGATCTCGCCGGTCGTCGACGGTACCGTCACGGGTCTGCGGGCGACCGGCTACCGGCTGGCGATCGAGGCCGCCGCGACATTGTTGGAGGAGCGATCATGAGTGTCTCTACCGCGCCACTGGCGGCGCTCGACGTCGGCTCCCGGCTCGGCCGGTTGCGTGCCCTTCTCGCGGACGACGCGAACGGTGCGATCGACGCGCTGCTCGTGTCGAAGCTCGCCAACGTGCGTTATCTGACCGGCTTCACCGGCTCGGCCGCGCTCTTGCTGGTGACGCCCGACGACGCGTGCTTCGTCACCGACGGCCGTTACACCCAACGGGCCCACGAGGAGCTCGACGCGGCGGGCGTCGACGCGCGCGTCGAGATCGGGCTCACGGGCGCGTTGCAGCGGGAGATCCTCGTGCGCGCGGTCGCCGCCGGATCCCGGCTCGGGCTCGAGGAGCACACCGTCACCTGGGCGCAACAGATCGACTACGCGGCTGCGTTCGCGGGGGTCGAGCTCGTGCCCGCAGGCGAGCTGGTCGAGGGCCTGCGCCGGATGAAGGACGCGGGTGAGATCGATCGGATCCGGCGCGCGTGCGCGATCGGCGACGACGCGTTCCAGTCGCTGCTGCCGATGCTGTCCGAGCGGCCGACCGAACGCGAATTCGCGCTGGCACTCGAGTTCGCGATGCGCGAGCGCGGCGCGAGCGGGAACAGCTTCGATCCCATCATCGCGTCGGGACCGAACGGCTCCAAGCCCCACCACATGCCGAGCGATCGTGTGATCGAGCGCAACGAGCTCATCGTGTGCGACTTCGGCTGCATCGTCGAGGGGTACTGCTCCGACATGACCCGGACGGTGTCGGTCGGCGATCCGGGCCCGGACGCGCGCCATCTCTACGACGTCGTCCTGGCCAGTCAGAAGGCGGGGCGCGCCGCGGTCGCGGTCGACGTGGCGTGCGCCGAGGTCGATCGGGCGTCGCGCGACGTCATCGCGGACGCGGGCTGGGCCGACGCGTTCTCGCACTCGACCGGTCACGGTGTGGGGCTCGAGATCCACGAGGCGCCACGGGTGGCGACGACCGCCGGTGATACCTTGCTCCTGAACGACGTCGTCACCGTCGAGCCCGGCGTGTACCTCCCCGGCATCGGCGGTGTGCGCATCGAGGACACTCTCGTCGTCGGCGCGACCGGCGCCATTGCCCTCACCCTGACCACCAAGGATCTCGTGCTGTGAGCATCTCGACCAACGACTTGAAGAACGGCATGGCCCTCGATCTGCCCGAGGGGTTGGTGACGGTCGTCGAATTCCAGCACGTGAAGCCGGGCAAGGGTGGCGCGTTCGTGCGCACCAAGCTGAAGAACGTCCGCACCGGCGCAGTGATCGACCGCACGTTCCGAGCCGACGAGAAGGTCGTGCTCGCGATGATCGACAAGCGCGAGATGCAGTTCCTCTACCGAGAGGGCGCCGACTACGTGTTCATGGACAACGAGAGCTACGACCAGCTCCACGTTCCGCCCGCGAGCATCGGCGACGCCGTCAACTTCCTCAAGGAAGGCGACACGGCGGTGTTGCCGATGTACAAGGACGAGATCGTCGGTGTCGAGCTCCCGGCGGCCGTCGAGCTCACCGTGACCGATACCGAGCCCGGCATGCAGGGCGATCGGGTGTCGGGGGCGCGCAAGGCCGCCACACTCGAGACCGGCCTCGTGGTGCAGGTCCCGCTGTTCGTGAACGTCGGCGACCGGGTGAAGGTCGACACGCGCTCCAGCGACTACCTGTCGCGAGCTTGACGCGAGTCGCGGGGTCGAGCTGATGCCGACGCGGCGATCAGCGCGGGAGCGGGCGCTCGGACTCGCGTACGAGTGCGAGCAACGAGACGTGAGCGGCCCGACACTGCTCGAAGGTCTGCCGGTACCGCCCGACGAGTACGCGCAATGTCTGGTGCTGGGTGTCGACGAGCACCACGAAGAGATCGACACGATCATCGCGAAGTTCTCGGAGCACTGGTCGCTCGAACGGATGCCGGTGGTCGACCGCGCGCTCTTGCGCATCGGCACGTACGAGCTCGCCTGGCGGCCCGAGGTTCCGACCGCGGTTGCGATCACCGAGGCGGTCGAGCTCGCGAAGCAGTACTCGACCAAGGACTCCGGGCGTTTCGTGAACGGGTTGCTCTCGCGCATCGCGGCCGAAGTTCGCCCCGAGTCGTGACCGCCCGGCTCGCGTCCCGCCGGGTTGCCGCCGAGATCGGGACCGAGGAGATCGTCGTTCCCGACACCGTCGAGGAGCTGCTCGGCAACACCGACACCCGGCTCGACGTTCCGTGGGTGGTGATCGTCTGGGACGATCCGATCAACTTGATGGACTATGTGACCTACGTGTTCCAGAAGCTGTTCGGGTATCCCCGTGCGAAGGCCCGGCGCCTGATGTTGCAGGTGCACAACGAAGGCAAAGCCGTCGTGGTGAGCGGCACACGCGAGCGGTGCGAGAATGACGTCGCCCGCCTGCACGCCCACGGGCTCTGGGCCACGATGCAGCACGACCACTGACGTGGCCGACCGACCGACCGTCGCCCGGCGCGACGGAGCCATCGTCCTGACGCTCCACGAGCGCGAGATCCAGGTGCTGCTCTGGGTCTTCAACGATCTGGGGCGCATGCTGAGCGACGGCTCGAGCGTCGACGTCGTCACGCAGCGGTTGTTCCCCCGTGCGTACCTCGATCCCACCGAGGAGGCGGCCGAGCACCAGTGGCAGGACCTCGTGCACGACGACCTGGTGGAGATCCGGCTCGAGGCGATGACCGACGTCGTCCGGAGCCTCGATGCCGGGGCCCGGGTGCGCGGCATGAAGGAAGCGCGCGAGATGGTGCTGGGCGAGGAGCTCGCGGCGCACTGGATCAGCGTGCTCAACGACGCCCGCCTCGCGGTCGGGACCGCCTTGAACGTCACCGCCGACTGGGACTTCCAATCGCTCGACCCGGACGACCCCGGCTACGAGTTGCACGCGCTGTACGCCTGGATGACCGAGCTGCTCGGCGCGTTGCTCGGCGCGGCCGCGGGTTGACCCGAGCCGCGCGGTTCGACAGGGTTGTGGGGTCATCTAGCCTGGATACGGCATGCAACTTCCCAGACCGCCGGAAACGGCTGTGGCGCGCGATCCCCGCGCGGTGGCGGCCGACTTGTTCGACGCGATCGGGAGCGCCGTGCGAGGTGCGCCCGACACCGTTCGTCTCGCGCTCGTCGCGCTGCTGTCGGGCGGGCACCTCCTCGTCGAGGGGATGCCGGGCACGGGCAAGACGCTGCTGGCCAAGTCGATGGCCGCCGC
>CAZLEC010000345.1:0-5371 GCA_964558245.1 uncultured Burkholderiales bacterium
GTGCGGTCCGTTGCCAAGGTACGCGGACCCTGACCACATCGCCCGGACGACATCGAGCCCCTCTCCGAGCATCGCTCTTCGCTCGGTCATCGTTGCCGCTTCGCCGAACCGCGCGAAGTCACCGGTTTCGTCTGCACCCAGACCTGCGTCGAACACGAGGCGTCCACCGGACAAACGGCTGACAGTCGACGCCTGCCGCGCCACGACCCAGGGCCGTCGCCGCGGCAATGGCGTGACCATCGGCCCGAGCAGGATCGACTGCGTCGCACTCGCGATGGCGCCCAACGTGGTCCACGTGTCGACGATCGGAGGGAACTCCGTGACGACGTGGTCCCACAAGAACACACCGTCCCACCCTGCGGCCTCGGCGCGCACCGCAAGGTCAACCAGCGCGCTCGGATCGCCCAACGGCCCCATCGGCGGGAGGTAGACGCCATAACGAAGCGCGGTTCGACTCACTCGCCTCTCCTGCCGCTCGGCGCAAGACGGCGCATTGCAGGCACTCTCTGCCATATCCCTGACACCTTGTGTCAGTGATGCTCGATAAAGTTCGGGCGTGCGAGCCGATCGCTTGCTTCGCTTGGCGCTGCTGCTCCAAGCGCGCGGCCGCTTGACGGCACAGGCCCTCGCCGACGAGCTCGAAGTCTCCGTTCGCACGGTGTACCGAGACCTCGAATCGCTCAGTGGCGTCGGCATTCCGGTGTGGACCGAGTCCGGACCCGGCGGGGGCTGTCAGCTCGTCGACGGCTATCGAACCCCCTTCGGCGGACTGAGCCGCGACGAAGCCGCGTCGCTCCTCGCGCTCGGCGTCCCCGGGCCGCTTCGTGACCTCGGTCTCGGACCCTCGTTGCAGTCCGCGCAACGACGAATCGGCGCATCGAGTGGAGTCTCGGACGCAGCACGAACGGTTCACCTCGACATGCCGAACTGGTTCCGGCGGGCCGAAGAGACACCGCAACTGCCGGTCATCGCCGAGAGCATCCGCGATCGCCGCCGCATCGACCTGACCTACACCTCCCCGTCGAGATCGAAAGCGCACGCGCACCTCGCGCCGCTCGGCATCGTCAACAAAGCCGGCGTGTGGTACCTCGTCGCCGACGCGTCGGGCCGGACGCGTGTCTTTCGCGTCGCGCGCGTCCGCTCCGTCCGAGTCTGCGAGGACACGTTCACCCGCCCGGCAGATTTCGATCTCGCGGCATTCTGGGAAGCGTGGTCCGCCGACTTCGAAGCCACCCGGCCGCGGCTCCGCGTCGTCGTACGAGCATCGCCCGAAGCAGTCGACGTCATGCCCGAAGTCTTCGGCGACGCAGTGCACGAGGCGATCGGCAACGCCTCCGCTCCCGACGAGCAAGGTTGGCGCGAGCTCGTCCTCACCTTCGAGCACGAGGCCGCCGCCGCCCACCGGCTGGCCGGGTTCGGCGGCAGCATCGAAGTACGCGCACCGAGCTCTGTGCGTGCGCGCCTCGTCGAGACCGCGACCGCAACGCTCACCCGATATTCGGTTCACTGATCCCCGACGGCCCCGTAGCGGCGCTCTCGTAGCGAAATGCCGTCCGGCCCGGCCAACGGAATCTCGGTGTTCCTCACCCCCTGCCATGATCGTGTCGACCGGGAGGGACCGTGCAACAGCATCATCGAGACGCCATCGAGCGTTGGGCCAAGGCCGCCGCCGACGACGACGAGGTGCTCGCCGTGGTGGTGGCCGGTTCGCTGACCAAGGGGTACGGCCTCGCCAACAGCGACGTCGACGGTTTCGTCATCGTCACCGACGAGGCGTTCGCCCGTCGCCGAGCCGGCGGCGAGCTCACCTTCTTCTCCACCGAGCTCTGCGACTACGAGGGTGGCTACGTCGATGCCAAGTACGTCGACCGCGCCTTCCTCGAAGCCGTGGTGGAGCGAGGCAGCGAGCCGGCCCGATCGGCGTTTCTAGGGGCGATCATGGCCTGGTCGACCGACCCGTCGATCGATGCGCTGGTGCACGCGGCGGCCACCTATCCCAGGGCCGGCGTCGAACAGCGCATGGCCCGTTTCCTCGCGCAGGCCCAGGCCGCCCAGTGGTACGTGGGCGAGGCGGCCAAGCGCGACGACCCGTACCTCGCCGGGTGGGCGGCGAGCCGGCTGGCGCTGTTCGCCTGCCGCCTGGTGCTGGCCCACAACCGAGTGCTGTACCCGTACCACAAGTGGCTGCTGCGCACCGTCGCCGAGGCGCCCGACCGTCCCCACGACTTCGTCGACCTGGTGCGCGCCCTGGCGATCGAGCGGACCCCGGCCGCCGCCGAGGCGGTCGTGGTGTCACTGCTCCTGTTCCGGGAGTGGCCGCAGGCCCCGGCCGGTTGGTCGACCCAGTTCATGCTGGACAGCGAGTGGAACTGGCTCAACGGTGAGCCGCCGATCGACGATCTCTGACCGCCCCACGGCTGGTGAGGATCGACACGGTCGTGCGCGTCGATAGTGGTGCGCCACGCGCCCTCACCAACCGCGGCGGACTGCCGAGTGGAGTCGACGACATCGGTGAACTGCACCGACGCGAACTGCCGCGCGAATGCCTAAATGTCGTAATAGAGGTAGAACTCCCACGGGTGCGGACGGAGCTGCACCTGGTCGATCTCCCGCTCCTTCTTGTACGTGACCCACGTGTCGATCACGTCGGGAGTGAACACGTCGCCCTTGAGCAGGAAGTCGTGATCGGCCTCGAGCGCGGCGAGTGACTCGTTGAGCGATCCGGGCACCTGCGGAACCTTGGCCAGCTCTTCGGGCGGTAGGTCGTAGAGATCGCGGTCGACCGGTGCCGGCGGCTCGATCCGGTTCTGGATGCCGTCGAGGCCTGCCATCAGCATCGCCGAGAACGCGAGGTACGGGTTGCACGACGGGTCGGGACAGCGGAACTCGAGCCGCTTCGCCTTCGGGCTCTTCGAGTACAGCGGGATGCGAACCGATGCCGAGCGGTTGCGCTGCGAGTACACGAGGTTGACCGGCGCTTCGTAACCGGGCACGAGGCGCTTGTACGAGTTGGTGGTCGGGTTCGAGAACGCGCAGATCGCCGGCGCGTGCTTGAGCAGTCCGCCGATGTACCAGCGAGCCATGTCGGACAGCCCGGCATAGCCCTTCTCGTCGAAGAAGAGCGGCTGACCGTCCTTCCACAGCGACTGGTGCACGTGCATACCCGAACCGTTGTCCTGGAAGAGCGGCTTGGGCATGAACGTGACGGAGTAGCCCGCGGCACGCGCCACGTTCTTCACCACGTACTTGTAGAGC
Source organism: uncultured Burkholderiales bacterium (assembly GCA_964558245.1). Classification (GTDB taxonomy): domain Bacteria; phylum Actinomycetota; class Acidimicrobiia; order IMCC26256; family PALSA-610; genus JBBQER01. The sequence continues at coordinate 3,256 of CAZLEC010000345.1, forward strand.
ATCAGCTTGTCGGCCATGACCGCGAGCGTGTCGAACCGCATGTCGATCTCGGCCTGACCCGCGGTGCCGACCTCGTGGTGCTGCACCTCGATCGCGATGCCGACCGCCTCCAGCTGGCGAACCATCTCGGATCGCAGGTCTTGGAACTGGTCCATCGGAGGTACGGGGAAGTAGCCCTCCTTGTACCGCGGCTTGTACGCGAGGTTCGGCGAACCGTCGAGCTCACGCTCGCGGCCGGAGTTCCACACGCCCTCGACCGAGTCGAGGAAGTAGTAGCCGGAGTACTGGTTCTGGTCGAAGCGCACGGAGTCGAAGATGTAGAACTCGGCCTCCGGCCCGAAGTACGCGGTATCGGCCAGCCCGGTCGACTTGAGGTACGCCTCGGCTTTCTGGACGATGTAGCGCGGGTCGCGCGAGTACGACTCGCCGGTGAGCGGATCGCGCACGTGCGCGTTGATGTTCAACGTGACGTGCTGACGGAACGGATCGAGCACCGCCGTGTTGGGGTCGGGGATCAGGAGCATGTCGGACTCTTGGATTTCTTGGAATCCTCGAATCGACGAGCCGTCGAATCCCAGACCGTCCTCGAACACATCTTCGGTGAGCTCGTGAGCCGGTACCGAGAAGTGCTGCATCAGCCCCGGCAGGTCACAGAACCGAACGTCGACGATCTCGACGTTGCTGTCCTTGACGAGCTTCAGGACGTCGCTCGACGTGCGCTGCTCCATGTTGTCGATCCTTTCTTCGCCTCGTTAGTTCCCGAGCGCGCTGCACACCGTGTTGGTGATGAGGCGCGTCACGACATAGGGATCCATGTTCGCGTTCGGACGGCGGTCCTCGATGTACCCCTTGCCGTCGACCTCGACCTGCCACGGGATGCGCACCGACGCGCCGCGGTCGGAGACGCCGTAGCTGAACTCGTTCCAGGGCGCGGTCTCGTGCAAGCCCGTGAGCCGGCCTTCGATGCCGTAGCCGTACTGCTCGACGTGCTCGATCGCCTTCTTGGCGAGCGCTTCACACGCCGCCACGATCGGGTCGTACGACGAACGCATCGACTTCGTGGAGAAGTTCGTGTGCGCGCCCGCGCCGTTCCAGTCGCCGGCAACCGGCTTCGGGTCGAGCGTCGCCGCGACACCGAAGTCTTCGGCGATGCGGTAGAGCAGCCAGCGCGCCATCCACAACTGGTCGGCGACATCGAGCGGACCCAGCGGCCCGACCTGGAACTCCCACTGACCGGGCATCACTTCGGCGTTGATACCGGAGATCGAAAGCCCCGCCTCGAGGCACGCGTCGAGGTGCTTCTCGACGATGTCACGACCGAACACTTCGTCGGCGCCGACACCGCAGTAATAGAAGCCCTGCGGCGCGGGGAATCCGCTCTCGGGGAAACCGTGCGGACGCCCGCCTTTGAAGAACGTGTACTCCTGCTCGATGCCGAACAACGGCTCTTGACCCGCGAACTTCTCGGCCACCGGCGAAAGCAGCGAGCGCGTGTTCGTGGGGTGCGCCGTCATGTCGGTGAGGAGCACCTTGCACATCACCAACACGTGCGGCTTGCCGCGCAGTGGGTCGGGACACGCGAACACCGGACGCAGCACACAGTCGGACGCCTTGCCCGGCGCCTGGTTGGTGCTCGAACCGTCGAAGCCCCAGATCGGGAGGTCGGGAAGATCGGACTTGCCGTCGAGGACCTTCGTCTTCGACCGCAACCGCGCGGTCGGTTGGGTGCCGTCGATCCAGATGTACTCGGCCTTGAGAACCACTGACGCTCCTGTGCTCGGCGTCCGGAATGTGTCCGGGCGGTTTCGGCTACGACCGTGCTGACGCAGCCTTCTGGCGGGCGATTTCTTTCTCGTTGCTCGAATATGAACGCTCTGTTACCCGGCGGGTCCGCCTCCGAGGAGGCTACGCGAACGTTCCTACACTGTGCGCATGGAGCGCCAACTGGAGTACGTACTGCGGACGGTCGAGGAGCGCGGCGTGCGTTTCGTCCGGCTCTGGTTCACGGATGTGCTCGGTTTCCTCAAGTCGGTCGAGATCACGCCGGCGGAGCTCGAGGTGGCCCTCGAGGAGGGCATGACCTTCGACGGCTCCACCATCGAGGGCTACAGCCGGA
>CAZLEC010000346.1:0-5369 GCA_964558245.1 uncultured Burkholderiales bacterium
CCGGGCGGCAGGCCCGCGGCGTCGGCCGCCTCGCCGAAGAGCATCGCCGACAGCGGCGTGAGCGGGCTCGGTCGCAAGACGACCGAGCAGCCGGCCATCAACGCCGGCAGCGTCTTCCAGACGTTCAAGTAGAACGGGAAGTTGTACGCCGAGATCGCGCTCACCACGCCGACGGGCTCGTACACGTTCATGCTCACGGCCACGTGGCCCGCCGGCGTGTGGCCGGTCGGCGGAACCGGGTTGTACTCCTGCTGCGCGAGCTCGAGATAGAGATCCGGAATCGTGGCCGCGTGGTCGAGCGCGGCGCCGACCTGGATCGTGGTCGCGTTCTCGTACGGCGCGCCCGCCTCGGCGATCACCGTGTCGACGAGCAGGTCGCGCCGCTCGGCCAGGTACTCGGCCATGCGGCGCACGACGATCGCGCGCTCGCGGGCCGGCGTCTCGCTCCAGACCCCGGCGTCGAAACTCCGCCGGGCGGCGCCGATTGCCTGTTCGATCTGCGCCATCGACGCGGTCTCGACCTCGGCGATCGTCGCCTCGGTCGCGGGGTTCTCGACCGCGAGCGGCTCGCCCTCGCCGGTGACGTACTTGCCGTCGATGAACGGCTGACGCGGTGCCACGAGTGCGACCATGCTTCCCCCCGGTTGAGTGAGTGAGCGACCGTCGCCACCGTATCCGCCCCCTCCCCTGCGTACCGGCGTCAACTTGGCATCCACCACATGCCAACCTGACGCCGGTTCGAGATGGGGCGGGCTAGCCGCCCGTGGCCGAGAAGTGCTGGTAGTCGGGATCCGACCACCGGCCGCCCCACGGCCAGCCGACCGCGGCGAACGCCGAAACGAGCGCGCCACCGGGATACGCCATGCCCGGGCGATGGTTCGCGCGATCGAGGAACGCAGTGCCCGCCGTGGGCTGCACCGCGCCGCCCTCCACGTACGGGTTCTCGACCGTGTTCACGTCGATCGCCTCACCGTACGCGTGCACCGACCAGCGCGGCGGTCCGGGCGCGACTGCGTTGCGGCAGTTGAACGCCGAGGTGTTGTCGGCCGCCATCGACGCGGGATCGCTGCCGCCGAACGCGTCGACCGGTTCCATGCGCCGGATCGGAAACCGTTGCGCGTACAGCGTGGCGAACACCGACACCACGGACCTGACGACCGCCGCGTTCACGATCATCGCGCCCGTATGGGGTTGGTCGTCGAAGCCCCAGTACGACATGCGCAGCGCGCGCAGTTGCGCGGGACCGACCGGGCATCCGGCGTGATACGACGACGCGACCTCGGCGGCCGTGACCGCCGACACACTGCTCGCGAACGCGGGGACCGTCGTGGTCGGAACCGACGTCGTGGCGGCGACGGTAGTCGTCGAAGGATGCGTCGTCGTGCTCGTGCTCGGGGCGATCAACGCCGCGCTCGTTGTCGTCGTCGAGCTGGTCGGGACCGTCGTCGTGGTCGAGACGACGGGCGCCGCGCGCGGTGCGCCCGCCGAGGCGCACGCGCTGCCGACGAGCAGGACGATCGAGAGTGCGCCGTACCGCGGAAGACGTCGTCGCACGCCTTCGTAGGATAGGAGCCGTGCGATCCCCCACCGCGACGACGCTCGCCGCGTTCGTCGCCTCCATCCTCGCGGTCGGGTGCGGGAGCAGCACCCAACACGCGCGATCGCGGGCAACCACTCCGTTGCGGGCGGCGACGACACGCGCGCCATCGACGACGACGATCACAACCGTTGCGCCGGTGCGAACGTCGGCTCCGGCCACCACCGCCACGATCCCGGCCACGACGACCACCACCACGCCGCCGGCGCCGCCGATCCCACCGACCACGGTGCCCCCGGTCACTGCGCCGCCGACCACGGCGCCCGCGCCGGCGGGCTCGCCCGTGAGCCGGCTCAGCGGGATCGGCGCCGCGCAACAGGTGATCGTGGTCGCGGCGGGCGGTTACGGAACGAGCACTGCGACCGTGACGGCGTACGAACGCGACGCGACCGGTTGGACCCAGGCGTTCGGTCCATGGGCGGCGTACATCGGCCGCAACGGTGTCGCGCCGGCCGGCGCCAAACGCGAGGGCGACGGCCGCACGCCCAGCGGCGTGTACGGCTTCGACTTCATGTTCGGTGTCGACTCCGACCCCGGCGTGCGCTTTCCGTTCCGCCACATCGCCGGCCCGAACATCGTGTGGGACGACGATCCCGCCAGCCCCGACTACAACGAGTGGATCGACACGAACTCGGCGTCGGCGGGCGCGAACCCCGAGCCGATGGACAACACGCCGTCGTATCTCTACGGCGCGGTGATCGCGTACAACGACGCGCGCACGCCCGGCCTCGGCAGCGCGATCTTCCTGCACGTCTCGCACGGGAGCTCCACGGCCGGGTGCGTGTCTCTGCCCGTCGACGAGCTGCTCGAGGTGCTGCGCTGGCTCGACCCCGCCCGCTCGCCGCGCATCGCCATCGGCACCGTGGCCTCGCTCGGGGTGTGACCCGCACGATTCGTCCGTTTACGACTTCTTGATGCCTCGTCCGGCGATCCTGATACCTCGTTGACGCCCCGGGTGAGTGAATGACCGGGGGCGCCGTCTTCGGCGCGCGCCCGGACCACGCCCACTGCGGTCGAAACGGAGCACAGCGTGCTGACCGAAGAGCCCACGACCGGGACCGAGCCCACCGGCCCGACCGGCACCCCCAAGCCGCTCCCGACGCCGATTCATCCCGGCGTCGAGCTCCCCCGCGACGGCCTCGGCTACCGCGTCAAGAACAAGATTCTCGGGCCCCCGCTGCACACCGAGCAGCTCGAGGACGAGCGCCTCGGCAAGCCGACCGCGCTCGCGGTGTTCGCGTCCGACAACCTCTCGTCATCTGCGTACGCCACCGAGGAGATGCTGCGCGTCCTCATCCCGGCGGTCGGACTCGGCGCCTTCGCGCTCGTCGTGCCGGTCACCACCGCGCTGCTCGTCGTCCTGTTCTTCCTCATCCTCTCCTATCGCCAGACCATCAAGGCCTACCCCACCGCCGGTGGCGCCTACATGGTCACCCGCGACAACTTCGGCCTGCTGCCCGCGCAGGTCGCCGGTGTCGCACTGCTCACCGACTACGTGCTCACGGTTGCCGTGTCGGTCGCAGCCGGTACCGCGGCGCTCGCGTCGGCCTTCAGCGTGTTCACACCGTGGATCCTGCCGATCTCGATCGGCTTCGTCGTCTTCATCGCGTACGGCAACCTCCGCGGCGTGCGCGAGTCGGGGAAGATGTTCGCGGTCCCGACCTACTTCTTCATCGTCAACATGGTCGTGCTGCTCGGGGTGGGAGTGTTCAAGGCCTTCCACGGCGGGCTGGGTGTCGCCGACTACAGCCACGCGCACGGCCTGCTCCCGTTCGGCAAGAAGGGCAACGGCCTGCTCATGGGCGCGTCGCTCGCGATCGTGCTGCGCTCGTTCGCATCCGGTGGCGCCGCGGTGACGGGCGTGGAGGCGATCTCCAACGGTGTGCCCGCCTTCCGCAAGCCGGCGTGGAAGAACGCCCGCGACACGCTGGTCGTGATGGGCTCACTGCTCGGCGTCATGTTCATCGGACTGTCGATCATGGACAGCAAGATGCACGTGCAGCCCTACCTGAGCGGCACGCCGACGGTGATCTCCCAGATCGGCAAGCTCGCCTACGGCGGCGGCTTCGTCGGCAACATCCTCTACTACTGCCTCCAAGCGGGCACGATGCTCATCCTCGTGCTCGCTGCGAACACCAGCTTCGCCGACTTCCCCCGCCTCGCTTCGTTCCATGCCGGCGACAATTTCATGCCCCGCCAGCTCACCAAGCGCGGCCACCGGCTGGTGTTCTCGAACGGCATCATCTTCCTGGCGGTCTTCGCGATCTTCCTCTTGCTGATCACCGATGCGCAGGTCAGCAAGCTCATCCCGCTCTACGCCATCGGCGTGTTCACCTCGTTCACGTTGTCGCAGGCCGGCATGGCCCGTCACCACATTCGAGAACGAGAAGAAGGTTGGCGAGCCGGCCTGTTCATCAACGGGACCGGCGCGGTGCTCTCGCTCGTCGTCGACATCGTGATCGCCATCTTCAAGTTCAAGCCTCCTCACACCTGGATCGGTGCCTGGATCGTCATGGTGTTCGTGCCGGTCATGGTGTTCTTCCTCGTGAAGCTCGCCAAGCAGTACAAGCGAGAAGACGACGCACTCGCGCACGAGGTCCCGCTCGCGGTCGCGGTCCCGGTGCGGCGCCGGCTGGTCGTGATGGTGTTCGTCGACCGGCTCGACCTCGCGGTCGCCCGCGCCATGCAGTTCGGGCGCACCCTCCGACCCGACGAGCTCCGCGCCGTGCACTTCGTGATCGACCAGCAGCACGCCGACGTGCTCGCCGAGCAGTGGCGCGACCACGGGCTCGCCAACATGAGCTTGGAGCTCATCGACTGCCCGGATCGGCGCCTCACCCGCTCGGCGGTCGAGGCGGTCGCGCACGAGCTCAGCAGCGGCGATTCCGAGGTTTGCGTGCTGCTGCCGGAGCGCAAGTTCGACACCGCCTGGCACCGCGTCCTGCACGACCAGACCGCGGCGTCGATGGCCCGCGAGATCGCGCGTTTGCCGCACGCGAACGTCACCACCGTGCCGTTCCACTTCGACGAGCCCGCCACGGTCGCGAGCAACGGTCACGCGGCCGCGAACGGCACGTCGGCATACGCGCACACGAACGGCAACGGCGGGAACGGCAACGGCAAGACGCCCCGCTCGACCATCGTGTTGGGTGGCGGACCCGACGCCAACGACGCCGCCCCGGGCGGCACGACTCCGATCGGGTCGGTCCGCTGGCGCCAGCAGGTGCGGGTGCACGGGCGGATCCAGGCCGTTCGGATCGAGCCGCTCGCCGGCAGCCCGAGCCTCGAGTGCACGCTGGTGGACGAGACCGGCGGTGTGTCGGTCGTGTTCTTCGGCCGGCGTCACATCGAAGGTGTGGCGATCGGATCGATGTTGACCGCGAGCGGCATGGCCATCGAGCACCGCGGCCGCCTCGCCATCGTGAACCCCGTCTACGAACTCCGTTGATTGGTCGGGCTCGTGCTCGGCCGGTACCTGCGTTCTTGAAGCTGTTGCGTTGACGCGAGTGCGCGCTCGGGTCGCGGCCTCGCGGACCTCACCCTCCGGCCGCTCGCGCGAAGGCGACCCGCGCCGTGCAACGCAGAGTGGGCACGCGAGCGTGTACGCCTGCGAAGCCGGGAGGCTGAGGTCCGCGAGGCCGTAGCGCAAACACGCGACGACTCGACGCGTCCGACCAGGCGATACACGTCTCGGCCGAGCACGAAGCCGACCCATGAAGAAGTGTGCTCGGGTCGCCGGAAGGCGGCGGGCGGTCCGACCAGCCGACGACCC